>NZ_JBEPCJ010000023.1:0-121053 GCF_040299565.1 Spirillospora sp. NPDC000708 | reverse complement strand
CAGGGGCACGGCTGGTTGGCTACGTTCGGTCGGGATAACCGCTGAAAGCATCTAAGCGGGAAGCCTTCCTCGAGATGAGTTCTCCCTCCCCTCTTCGGAGGGGGTAAGGCTCCCAATAGACGATTGGGTTGATAGGCCGGGTATGGAAGCGCGGTAACGTGTGGAGTTGACCGGTACTAATAGGCCGAGTGGCTTGAACACACTGAACGTTCAATTCGAATCGCTGTTGTGTGGAGTGTTCGCGTCCCTGTGTGGTTCCCAGGAAACAACCGGGAACCGCTGGTATAAGTGAAGATTCGAGCCTGGTCGCTCGGACGAGTCTTCCCGCGCCCGTTTGCGGGTGTTGGGGTTTGGTCGTTCGGTGGTTATGGCGGAGGGGAAACACCCGGTCCCATTCCGAACCCGGAAGTTAAGCCCTTCAGCGCCGATGGTACTGCATGGGAGACTGTGTGGGAGAGTAGGACACCGCCGGACATATATTGGTCGAGGGTCGCACCCCGTTTTTCGGGGGCGGCCCTCGACGCATGTCATGGACCTGCCGAAGTAGGCTGCAGGAGTCCATGAACCACCTTCAAGAACAGTGACGGACGTGATGAGCGCGGAAGAGGACGGCCGCAGCGACGAGAACCGCGAGCGGCGGGGGAAGAACGGCGGGCGGAGCGCGCCCGGCGCTCGTGGGGGCACCGGCGGGCCCGGCGCGCGCGGAAGCGGCGGTCCTCGCGGATCCGCGCCTCGCAACGGCGGTCCCAAGGGCGGCAAGGGCCGTCCCGGCGCCGGGGGCGGCTGGAAGGGACGCGACGGCCAGGGCCGGCGGAACGACCGGCCCTCCGATCGCCCGTTCCGGGGGGCTGACGACCGTCGCGGTGGCGAGGGAGGCCCGCGCGAGCGGCGCGATGACCGTTTCGGCGGCGGACGCGGCGGCGAGCGCGGCCAAGGACGGTTCGGTGGCGCCGGCGGCGAGCGCCGGAACGCAGGCCCCCGCGATGAACGACGTTCCGGCGCGCCCGGCGGCCAGCGTGGCGGGAAGCCCGGTGGCCGTGGCGACGGGCGCTTCGGCGGCCAGGGCGGGCCTCGCACCGGGCCGGGCGGACCGCGCGCCGGACAAGGCGCTGGCGGTGGCCGCTCCGGCGGTGGCCAGGGCCCGCGCGGCGAGGGCCGCGAGCAGCGCTTCGGTGGCCCCCGTGGTGAGCGCCGCGACGACCGCTTCGGTGGTCCGCGCGGTGGTGGCCCCGGCTCCGGTGGCGGAAACCGTGAAGAGCGTTTCGGTGGCCCGCGCGCTGGTGGCCAGGGTCCGCGTGGCGAGCGTCGTGAGGGTGGCTTCGGTGGCCCGCGCGGTGAGCGTCGCGAGGGTGGCTTCGGCGGACCCCGTGGTGAGCGCCGTGAAGGCGGCTTTGCCGGGCCGCGCGGTGAGCGTCGTGAGGGCGGTTTCGGTGGCGGACGCGGGCCGCGGGGCGAGAGCCGCGGTGGCCGGCCCGGTGGGCCGCGCGGTGAAGCGCGCTCGGGCGGGCCTCGCGAGTCCCGTCCCGGTGGCCGGCAGGGCGAGCGCGGGTTCGAGGGCCGGCCGAAGGACCGCCGCTTCCCGGACCGCGACAAGCGCGGCGGGCGCGAGGGCGGCCGTCCCAGCAGCGGGTTCCGCCAGGAGCGGCCCGGTGGGCGCCGGTTCGAGGGTGATCGGGAACGGCCGCGCGGGCAGCGCGACGGCGGAGGGTTCCGCGGTCGCGGACCCGGGCGTCCCGAGGAGCGGGGCGGACGCCCGCACGGCCCGGGACGCGGCCGTCCCGCGGCGGCCGAGCGGGAGCGTCCGGCCCCCAAGCACGACGATCCGCTGCTGCCCGACGACGTCACCGGCGACGAACTGGACGCGGAGGCCCGCGCCGAGCTGCGGACGCTGCCGAAGGACCTC
This sequence comes from Spirillospora sp. NPDC000708, assembly GCF_040299565.1. Classification (NCBI taxonomy): domain Bacteria; kingdom Bacillati; phylum Actinomycetota; class Actinomycetes; order Streptosporangiales; family Thermomonosporaceae; genus Spirillospora; species Spirillospora sp. NPDC000708. Next base: position 119,150 of record NZ_JBEPCJ010000023.1, on the reverse strand, counting down.
GCGGAGCGCGTCGCGCGGCACCTGGTGATGGCGGGGCGGCTGTCCGAGGAGGAGCCGGAGCAGGCGTACAAGCACGCCCGTGCCGCGCGCCGGCTCGCGTCGCGCGTCGGCATCGTCCGGGAGGCCGCCGGGATCGCCGCGTACCAGACGGGGGAGTGGGCCGAGGCGCTCGCCGAGCTGCGGGCGGCCCGCAGGCTGGGTGCGGGCGACGACTCGTACCTGCCCGTCATGGCCGACTGCGAGCGCGGGATGGGACGTCCCGAACGCGCCCTCGACGTGATCAAGTCGCCGGAGGCGGACCGGCTCGACCCGATGGGGCGGGTGGAGCTGCGCATCGTCGAGTCGGGCGTGCGCCGCGACCTCGGCCAGTACGACGCCGCCGTGGTGACGCTGCAGATCCCCGAGCTGCGGGACCGGCGGCTGAAGCCCTGGTCGGCGCGGCTCTTCTACGCCTACGCCGACGCGCTCGCGGAGGCGGGGCGCGAGGAGGAGGCGTCCGACTGGTTCGCCCGCGCGGCGGCCGCGGACCGCGACGGCGAGACCGACGCCGCCGAACGCTACGCGGAGCTCGAAGGACTCCACATCCTCGACACCGAGGAGGACGGCGAGGAGTCCCCCGAGGACCTCGCCTCGAGGCAGGAGCCGGACGACGTGGCCGCGGACGGCGGCGAGGCCGACGAGGCCGGCGAGGCCGTGGCGGCCCCCGCCGAGCCGGTCGCGGAGGAGCCCGAGGAGCCCGAGGAGCCGGCCGCGGCGGTGCCGGAGATCGTCACGGCGACGGACATCCAGTTCAAGCCCGCCGATCCCGAGATCCTGGAGCCCGCCCCGGAGGAGCTTCCGGAGGCGCCCGCGGTGTTCCTCGAGCCGAAGACCGCCGAGCCGGAGCCCGATCTCGACCAGGCCGCCGCCGAGCCCGAGCCTCCCGCCAAGGCGGAGGCCGACGAGGACGAGCCCGGTCCGGACGAGGGGCCGAAGGCCGGCGGCTGATCCGCTGAGCCGGTTTCCGGACGCGCCGCTCCGGTGCGTCCGGAAACCGGAGCCGGCCCTCGTAGCGGACGAGAGGCCGGAAAGGGCCGAATGAAGATCCTTTGCCGGGGTCCGCCGCTAGTCTGTGCCGCATGACCGCCGGTAAGGAAGAGATCGCCCCGAAGGGCATCGACGTCGCGACGCCGCACATCGCGCGGATCTACGACTACTGGCTGGGCGGCAAGGACAACTTCGCCTCCGACCGGGCGGCCGCCGAGCAGGTGATGCTCGCGACGCCGACCATCAAGCCGGGCGTCACCGCGAACCGGGCCTTCCTGAGCCGCGCCGTGCGGACGATCGTCGGGCACGGCGTCACCCAGTTCCTCGACATCGGCACGGGCATCCCCACCGCGAACAACACGCACATGGTCGCGCAGGCCGCCGACCCCGAGTGCCGGGTGGTGTACGCGGACAACGACCCGATCGTGCTCGCGCACGCGCGGGCCCTGCTGTCCGGCGTGACCGCGCCGACCGCGTTCGTGGACGCCGACCTGCGCGACACGGGCCGGATCCTGGACGAGGCCGCGCGGCTGCTCGACTTCGACCGTCCGGTGGGCCTGCTGCTGATCGCGGTGCTGCACTGCGTCCCGGACGACGACGACCCGCGCGGCATCGTCGGCACGCTGCTGGACGCCCTCGCGCCCGGCAGCTTCCTCGCCGTCACCCATCCGGGCATCGACCAGATGCCGGAGCAGATGGCGGCCGCGGAGGACGCCCTCACCAAGGCGATGGGCTTCCGCGTGACCTTCCGCACTCGCGGCGGGGTCGGCGCGTTCTTCTCCGGGCTCGACCTCCTCGACCCGGGGGTCGTCCCGGTCCAGGACTGGCGTCCCGATGAGGACGCGGCGCCGTCGGCCACGACCGGGATGTGGGGCGGCGTGGCCCGGAAGCCGTGATCGCCGCCCGGACGGCACGTCGGGTTCGGCGGACGGGCAGGCCGCGCACGAGTTATTCGATAGTGTGTCAATAACTTAGCTCGGCGGCCCGCGCGGGAGGCCGGGTCCGCTGCGACGGAAGGGCCGGGTCATGGCCGACGACAGCATGTCCGACTTCTCCCGGGGGTCGTTCGCGCACGGCGGCGCGTCCCACCGCGTGTTCCGGTCCGGGACCGGGCCCGCCGTCATCGTGATGGCGGAGGTCCCGGGCATCACCCCGAAGGTGCTCGCGTTCGCCCGGCGCGTCCGCGACCTGGGCCTGACCGTCGTGCTGCCGGACCTCTTCGGGACGGCCGGACGCGACCCCGATCCGGCCGCGCACGGCTGGTCCGGCACCATCGCCTACGGCGTCCGCGCCATGGCCCCGCTCTGCGTCCGCCGCGAGTTCACCAAGCTCGCCACGGGGCGGACCTCGCCGATCGTGACCTGGCTGCGCGCGCTGGCCGCGCGCGAGCACGCCGAATGCGGCGGGCCCGGCGTCGGCGCTGTGGGCATGTGCTTCACCGGCGGGTTCGCGCTGGCGATGGCCGCCGACGACCGGCTCCTGGCGGCCGTGCTGTCCCAGCCGTCGCTGCCGCTGCCGGTCACCCGCGCGCAGCGGCGCACGATCGACATCGCGCCCGCGGACCTCGCGGCGGTGAAGCGGCGCGGCGCGGACGACCTGACGGTGCTGGGCCTGCGGTTCCGCGGCGACCGGCTCGTCCCGGGCGAACGGTTCGACTTCCTGCGCCGGCAGCTCGGCGACGCGTTCGTCGCCGTGGAACTGGACGACTCGGCGGCGAACCCGGACGCGCTGCTCAGGCCGCACTCGGTCCTCACCGAGCACCTGATCGACGAGCCGGGCCAGCCCACGCGCGACGCGCTGGAGCAGGTCCTGGAGCTGTTCCGCGCCCGCCTGCTCCTGCCGGAGGGCGACGAGGCGCCCGTCGGAGAGGGCGCGTAGGCCGCGCCGCCCGTCAGGCGTGCCGGTCGAGGGCGTGCATGATGCCCGCGACATTGTTGGCCGGGCTGTTGAGGACGTCGTACTTGGCGGCCAGCTCGGGGTCGAGGTCGGCGCTGTTGATGGCGTAGCGGTCCTTCGTGCGCTCCACCACCGCCGCCACGGCGTGGTCCAGTTCGAGGCCCCGGTCCCTGGCGTCGCGGACCGCGTCGACCCAGACGCGCAGCTCCTCGGCGGAGCGTTCCAGCGTGCCCTCGACCTCGGTGACCGGGCCGTAGTGCGCGAACAGCAGCCGCTCCGGGCCGAGGTCGCGGAACCTGCCGAGCGACGCCAGTGCCGTGTCGAGGTCGAAGTCCGGCGGCGGGGTGGCGGGCCGCACGTCCGCCGTCTCCGGGATGTAGATGCCGGCGGCGTCGCCCACGTACAGGTCGCCGGTGCCGGAGTCGACGAGGCCGACGTGGTGCTTGGCGTGGCCGGGGGAGTAGTGCGACTCCAGGCGGCGGCCGCCGCCGAGGTCGACCACGCCGGTGTCCTCGACGGCGCGGATGCGCGCGGAGTCGGTCGGCTTCAGCTCGCCGAACAGGGTGTCGAGGGCGTCGCCCCACACCATGCGGGCGCTGCGCATGAGGCGGGACGGGTCGGCGAGGTGCCGGGCCCCCTTCTCGTGCACGACGATCTCGGCCTGCGGGTACAGCGCGGCGATGTCGCCGACGCCGCCCGCGTGGTCGAGGTGGATGTGGGTGACCACGACGCTCGCGAGGTCGTCCGCGCCGACGCCGAGCTCGCTCAGCGCCCGCTGGACGACGGGCGCGGAGCCGGCGGTCCCCGGCTCGATCAGGCACGGCCGGTCGGCGAGGATCAGGTACGCGGCGGTGATGCCGGAGTGGCCCGCCAGCAGGGTGTCGATCTCGTAGACGCCTCCGCCGAGCGCCGTGATGTTCGAGGAGTTCATGGGCAGATCATCGCCCCCGGCGGCCGGTCCCGGCCACCCGGGGCGGTGCCCGGACGGCCCGCGCGGCCGAAGCGGGGCGGCGGTCAGCGCAGCCGGCCCGCCGCGTGCAGGTCGTCGAAGATCAGCTGGTCGACGGGCGACACCCGGCCGCGGTCGGCGTAGCCGAGCCAGGCGATCTCCTCGATCTCGCTGCTCGGCGCGGGCGTGCCGGTGTGGTCGGCGGTGTAGCAGGTCATCCGGACGGTGACGCCGCCGGCGTGCCCGTGCGCCTGCGCCTCCCAGGTGCCGAGGTGGGCGGCCGTCTCCGGCAGGACGTCGACGGTCAGCTCCTCCTTGACCTCGCGGACGAGCGTCCGCACGTCGGACTCGCCGGGCTCCCGCTTGCCTCCCGGCAGGTAGTAGACGTCCTTGCCGCGGGAGCGGGTGCTGAGGACGCGGCCCCCGTCCAGCAGGATCCAGGCGATCTTGTCGATGGTGCGGTCGGTCATCGCTCGCTTTCCGGGTCGAGGAGGCGCAGCACGAGGCCCGTCCGGGGCTTCGGGCCGAACGAGGTGGACTTGCGGGGGACCCGCTCGCCGCCGTTCGCGACGGCGAGGACGTCCGCCACCCGCAGCGGGTTGAGGACGACGGCGGTGCCGCCCGCGCGGCGGGCCCGGCCGAGGGCGGCGGACGGGTCGTCGTGCACGACCTCGATGGCGTTCTCGTTCTCGGGGACGTTCCACAGGTCCCCGACGAGCAGGTGGTCGAGGATCGCGGTGTCCAGGCGGCGCCAGCGCGGGGAGTGCTCGGACGGCATCACGCGGGCCAGCGCCGCGGGGTCGGGGTCGGTGAGCAGGTGGAGCCTCTCACCGCCGCCGAGCAGGAACGCGGGGCCCTGCGCCTCGCCCAGCGCGCGTACGGCCCGGTTCTCGTCCTCGAAGTCGGTGACGTGAAAGGCGCGGCGCGCGCGCTCGACGGCGTCGCCGGGCGCCAGGCCCGGCAGGACGCGATGGATCGCGCCGAGATGCGGCGGGTACCGCGTCGAGTCGACGAGCAGCGCCAGGCCCTGGTCCCACGGGCCGGGACCGTCCCCGGCGGCGTGGTGGCGCGCCTGCAGGGCGCGGTACGTGGCGTAGCGGTGGTGGCCGTCGGCGATCAGCGCCTGCTTGCCGCGCAGGTCGGCGGAGACGCGGGCGTGCAGCGCGGGATCGGCGATGCGCCACAGCCGGTGCGTGAGCCCGTCGTCGGCGCGGAAGGCCAGCAGCGGCTCCCGTCCCGCGGCGTCGTCGACGATCCGCGCCGCGTCGCCGCCGCCCTCGTACACCAGGAAGATCGGTTCGAGGTTGGCGCGGGCCGCCGCCATCAGCGCCAGCCGGTCGCGGACGGGACCGGGGAACACGTTCTCGTGCGGCAGGACGACCCGGTCGGCCTCCGCGCGCAGCCCGAGCGCGCCGATCAGGCCCCGCTGCAGCACCGTCCCGTCCTTGGCCGCCTCGTAGACGTACAGGGCCGGGTCGGGGTCGGTGGTGAGCACCCCCTCGGCGAGCCAGCGGCGCAGCGTCTCGCCCGCCTCCCGGTAGCTCTCGCCGGCGGCGCGCGGCATGTTCAGCCGGACGATGTTGTGCCCGCCGCCCGACAGCAGCCGGCCGACCTCCGCGTCGTCCACCAGGTCGTACGGGGGAGTGGTCACCGCGGCCAGGTCGCCCGCCCGCTCGGGGACGAACCGGACGCCGCGGAACGGCGCCAGCTCCAGCCCGCCGCCCGTCGCGGGCCCCGCGGACCCGAAGATCCGGGCGCTGAACTGTTCCGGTCCGAGCCCGGAGGGGAGGTCGTCGTCCACTGTGGGCATGGTAATCAGCGACGGGCCCCCGCGCGTCGGCCGGGTACCGTCGTGGTGATCAAGGTCCGATGGGAGGTCCACATGAGTGGTGAAGGACAGGGACGCCCGGACGATTCCCAAGGCGACGCCCCCGGCGAGCATCCCGCCGCTCCGGGCGGAGGCGTCTACGAGTGGTACACCCGGGGGCTGGAGCTGCTCCGCTCCGGGAGCGCGGCCGCCGCGCTGCAGCTGCTGACCAGGGCCGCGGAGGCCGAGCCGGCGTCGCACAGCATCCGGGAGGCGCTCGCCCGCGCGCAGTTCGGGGCGCGGCAGTTCGGCGCGGCGGCCGAGAGCTTCCAGAGCATCGTCGAGGAGGAGCCCGCCGAGGACTACGCGCGGTTCGGGTTAGGGTTGTCGCTCAGCAGGATGGGCGACTTCGAGGGCGCGGTCGAGCATCTCGCGCTCGCGGCGGCCATGCGTCCGGAGAACCAGGACTACGCCCGGGCGCTGCGGCACGCCCGAGCGACCCTCGCGTCCCGCAGGTGACCGCCGTCCGCCCCGTTCAGCCCCCCGATCCAGGCTTGGCCCCCGAACGAGCCATGGCCCCCCGATCCCGAGGAGCGTGCGATGAAGGGCAGTGACCGTCCCCTGAGCGAGGCGTACGACGTCGCCCTGCTGGACCTCGACGGCGTCGTGTACGTCGGGCAGCGGCCCGTCCCGGCGGCGGCCGAGTCGCTCGCGAAGGCCCGCGCGGCGGGGCAGCGGCTGGCGTTCGTGACCAACAACGCGTCCCGCACGCCGTCCGCGGTGGCGGCGCTGCTCAACGACGTCGGCGTGCCCGCGCACGCCGACGACGTGGTGACCTCGGCGCAGGCCGCCGCCCGGCTGCTGGCCGAACGGCTGCCCGCCGGGTCGGAGGTGCTGGTCGTCGGCGGGATGGGGCTGCGGCACGCCCTGTACGCGCGGGGGCTGCGGCCGGTGTCGGTGGCGTCCGGGCGCCCCCCGGCGGTCGTGCAGGGCTACGACCCCCGGCTGTCGTACGGGCTGCTGTCGGAGGGCGCCCAGGCGGTCAGCATGGGCGCCCTGTTCGTCGGCTCCAACCGCGACCTGACGATCCCGGGCGGCGACGGGCCGCTGCACCCCGGCAACGGGGCGCTGCTGCGCGTGATCAGCTCGGCCACGGGCGTCGAGCCGATCGTCACCGGCAAGCCCGAGCGGCCGCTGCACCACGAGTCGATCCTGCGGACGGGCGCCGAACGCCCCCTGGTCGTCGGGGACCGGCTCGACACCGACATCGAGGGCGCCTTCAACGGCGGCGCCGACAGCCTGCTCGTCTTCACCGGCGTCACCGACCACATGCAGGCCCTCACCGCGCCGCCCGACCACCGCCCCACCTACCTGGCGCACGACCTGACCGGGCTGCTCGTCCCGCACCCCGAGGTCGCGCGGGACGGCGGCCGGTACTCCTGCGGCGGCTGGACGGTGACCCGGGACGGCGACCGGTTCGACGTCACCGGCTCCGGCGAGCCCTACGACGGCCTGCGCGCCCTCGCGTCCGCCGCCTGGCAGGACGCCGCCCCGCCGGCGGCGGAGGCGCTCAGCGGCGCGCTGGGCGCCCTGGGGCTGCCCCGCCTGCGCTGAGCGGGCTGAGCGGCCTGCGAGGGGCGAACGGGACGAACCGGGCGATCACAGCAGCCTGCGCAGCCGCAGCAGGTCGAACACGCTCGCCTCGACCTTGAGGCGGCCGGCCGCCCACGCCTTGGCCGGGTTCAGCTCCTCGTGCGCCATGGCGACGAGGTCGTCGCTGTCCACGGTCAGGCGGACCTGGGCGGCGGCCGGGTCGGCGGCGGGCTCGAACGGGTCCAGGCCGCCCACGTGCAGGCGCGTCCGGTAGGCCAGCCCGAGATCGGGGATGCGGCAGCTGATCGTGCGCTCGACCACGTGCTCGGCGAACCGGTCGGCGTCCACCTCCGCCAGCCGCTCCGCGATCCGGTCGAGCGCCGTCCGGCAGTCGTCCTCGTTCGCCATGGTCAGGCCGTTCCCCGTTCGATCGGCAACGATGTCGTTCTGGGACGGTAGCGTTCGCAGTGGCCGTGCGGCGACTCGCCGCCCGCGCCGGGAGGACCCAAGGGGAGGTACACGTGATGTCCGACGAGCCCGCGGCGACGCCGGGACCGGCGCCGCTCCCGCCGGCCGAGGCGGACGGCGAGGAGCCGGGCCTCCCGGCCGCGCCGCCGCCCGAGCCCACCGGCGACCCGCGGGTGGACGAGGCCGTCGCGCGCCTGGCCGATCTGGCGGGACGGCCCGTCCCCGGCCACGTCGAGATCTTCGAGGGCGTGCACCAGCGCCTCCAGGACCTGCTGGCCGGGGCGGAGGGCCCCTCCGGCGAGGCGGGCCCGGCGGTGCCGCAGCCCCGGCCCGCGTTCCCCGACGCCCTGCGCCCCCGCCCGTGAGCCCGGTGGCGACGATCACGGGGGCGGGACGATGGCGGTGAGGCGGCGGCTGGACGCCGAGCTGGTGCGGCGCGAGCTCGCCCGGTCCCGCGAGCACGCGAGCCAGCTGATCGCCGACGGCCGGGTCAGGGTCGGCGGGCAGCGCGCGACCAAGCCCGCGACGCAGGTCGAGACGGGCGCGGCGATCCTCGTCGACGAGGCCGCCGGCGGCCCCGAGTACGTCTCGCGCGGCGGCCACAAGCTCGCCGGCGCCCTCGCGGCCTTCCAGGGCCTGGAGACCGAGGGCCGCGTGTGCCTGGACGCCGGCGCCTCGACCGGCGGGTTCACCGACGTGCTGCTGCGCGCGGGCGCCGCGCACGTGTACGCCGTCGACGTCGGGTACGGGCAGATCGCCTGGTCCCTGCGGACCGACGAGCGGGTCACGGTGATCGAGCGGGTCAACATCCGCGACCTGGAGCCCGCGACGCTCGGCGGGGCGCGGCCCGGCCTGGTGGTCGGCGACCTGTCGTTCATCTCGCTGAAGCTCGTCCTCGGCCCGGTGCAGCGGTGCGCCGACCCCGCCGCCGACTACGCGATGATGGTCAAGCCGCAGTTCGAGGTCGGCAAGGACCGGGTCGGCGCCGGCGGTGTCGTCCGCGACCCGGGGCTGCGCGCCGAGGCGGTCCGCGGCGTCGCCGGGCACGCCGCGACGCTCGGGCTCGGCGTCCTCGGCGTGACCGCGAGCCCGCTGCCCGGGCCGTCGGGGAACGTCGAGTACTTCCTGTGGCTGCGGGCCGGCGCGCCGCCCCTCGACGACGCCGACCTGGAGAAGGCGATCGCGGAGGGTCCGCAGTGATCGTGCGTGCGCGCGCGGCCGTACAGAGGGCGTCCGAGAACACAGCGGCCCGGAGAACGGCGCCCGCGGCGGGAACGCCCGCGGCGGGGGCGTTCGTCGAGAGAACGTCGGCACGCCGGGTCGGGCCGGGGAGTGGGGCGAGGGTATGAGCAAGAGGTCGGTGCTGGTCGTGGCGCACACCGGGCGGCCGGAGGCGGTCCGCAGCGCCCAGCTGGTCATCGAGCGGCTCAGCGCGGCCGGGATCCGCGTCCGGGTCCTGGACCGCGAGGCCGAGGAGCTCGGCCGCGAGGGCGTGGAGGTGATGCCGAGCGCGGCGGCCGCGGCGGAGGGCGCCGAGGTCGTGATGGTGCTCGGCGGCGACGGGACGCTGCTGCGCGCCGCCGACCTGACCCGCACGTCCGGGACGCCGCTGCTGGGCGTGAACCTCGGGCACGTCGGGTTCCTCGCGGAGGCCGAGCGGGAGGACCTCGCCGCCACCGTCGACCGGGTGGTGACGCGCCGCTACGACGTCGAGGAGCGCATGACGATCGACGTCACCGTCCGCCGCAACGGCACGGTGATGGGCGCGACGTGGGCGCTCAACGAGGCGAGCATCGAGAAGGCCGAGCGGGAGCGGATGCTGGAGGTCGTCGCGGAGATCGACGGCCGGCCGCTGTCGAACTGGGGCTGCGACGGCGTGGTGTGCGCCACCCCGACCGGCTCCACCGCGTACGCGTTCTCCGCGGGCGGCCCCGTGGTGTGGCCGGAGGTCGAGGCGATGCTGGTCGTGCCGATCAGCGCGCACTCGCTGTTCGCGCGCCCGCTGGTGGTGTCGCCGCGGTCGCTGGTGGCGGTGGAGGTGCTCGCGGACACGCCGCGCGCGGTGCTGTGGTGCGACGGGCAGCGGACCCTCGACCTGCCGCCCGGCGCCCGGGTCGAGGTCCGGCGCGGCGCCGAGCCGGTCCGGCTCGCCCGGCTGCACCTCACCCCGTTCACCGACCGGCTCGTCACCAAGTTCGGGCTCCCGGTGACGGGCTGGCGGGGCCGGGTCCGACAGCCCGCGACCCCCTCCCCGGCGGAGGAGGTGCCGCAGGTCACCGGGGTCGAGACGATCGGCGGCGGAACCGGGGCCGCGCCGGGGGCGTCCGACCTCGCCGGGACGGACGGGGGAGCATCCGGCGCGCAGAGTGGATAATCTCCACAGGCGCTGATCGGGGATTCGTTTGCGGAGGGTTGTGACGCTGGTGCGTCCGATGGTCGATGAGGTGCGGATCCAGGGCCTCGGCGTGATCGACGAGGCCGTGCTCGATCTGTCGCCGGGGTTCAACGTGGTGACCGGCGAGACCGGGGCCGGCAAGACCATGGTGGTGACGAGCCTGGGCCTGCTGTTCGGCGGCCGCGCCGACCCGCAGCGGGTCCGGCCCGGCGCCGGCCGTGCCGCCGTGGAGGGGCGGATCGTGGTCGACCCGGGCGGCCGGGCGGTCGAGCGGGTCGAGGAGGCCGGCGGCGAGCTGGACGACGGTGCGCTGATCGTGACCCGGTCGGTGTCCGCGGAGGGCCGCTCCCGGGCGTTCCTCGGCGGCCGGTCGGTCCCGGTGAGCGTGCTGATCAACCTCGCCGACGACCTGGTCGCCGTGCACGGCCAGTCCGACCAGCAGCGGCTGCTGCAGGCCGGGCGGCAGCGCGGCGCGCTGGACCGGTACGCGGGCGCCGCCCTCACCAAGCCGATGCGCGCCTACACCAAGGCCTACCAGCGGCACCGCCAGGTCAGCGCCCTGCTGGAGGAGCTGACGACGCGGTCGCGGGAGCGCGCGCAGGAGGCCGACGTGCTCCGCTTCGGCCTGGAGGAGATCGAGAAGGTCGATCCCAAGGAGGGCGAGGACGTCGACCTCGCCGCCGAGGAGGAGCGGCTCGGGCACGCCGACGCGCTGCGCGGCGCGGCCGACACCGCGCACGAGGCGCTGCTCGGCGACGCCGCCGCGGCGTTCGAGGCCGCGAACGTGACGAGCCTGCTCGGCCAGGCCCGCAACGCCCTGGAGGCCGTCCGCGAGCACGACCCGGACCTGGCGGCGCTCGCCGACCGGCTCGCCGAGGCCGGCTACCTCGTCTCCGACGTCGGCACCGACCTCGCCTCCTACGCCGAGTCGGTGGACGCCGACCCGGCGCGGCTCGCCGCCGTCCAGGAGCGGCGCGCCGAGCTGACCTCGCTGGTCCGCAAGTACGGCGGCGAGGAGGGGACGGTGGCGGAGGTGCTGGAGTGGGCGCGCCGGTCGGCGGCCCGCCTCACCGAGCTGGACGGCGACGACGACCGCATCGACGAGCTGCGCGCCGAGCACGCCGAGCTGACCGAGCGGCTCGCCGCCGAGGCGGCGGAGCTGACCGCGGTCCGCGGCCGCGCCGCCGAGCGGTTCTCCGAGGCCGTCACCGCGGAGCTGACCGCGCTGGCGATGCCGCACGCCCGGGTCGTGGTGACCGTCACCCCCACCGACGACTACGGGCCGCACGGCGTCGACGAGGTGGAGGTGCGGCTCGCCCCGCACCCCGGCGCGCCGCCGCTGCCGCTGCACAAGGGCGCGTCGGGCGGCGAGCTGTCCCGGGTGATGCTGGCGATCGAGGTGGTGTTCGCCGGCGCCGACCCCGTCCCCACGTTCGTGTTCGACGAGGTCGACGCGGGCGTCGGCGGCAAGGCGGCGGTGGAGATCGGCCGCCGGCTCGCCCGCCTCGCCCGCAACGCGCAGGTGATCGTCGTCACGCACCTGCCGCAGGTCGCCGCGTTCGCCGACCAGCACCTGCTGGTGGAGAAGTCCGACGACGGCACCGTCACCAGCAGCGGCGTCACCGCGCTGGACCGGGAGGGCCGGATCCGGGAGCTGTCCCGGATGCTCGCCGGCCTGGAGGACTCCGAGCTCGGCCGGGCGCACGCCGAGGAACTGCTGGCCATGGCCGCCGAGGAACGCTAGCCGCTCCGCGAACAGGGAGAACGCACAAGTGAACACGGTGGGCGACGGGACGGACACGCCTCGTCGATCGTCCCTGCGGCTCTTTACTCCCGTGCTCTGGCAGGATGGCAGGCGATGAACGAACCGGCTCCCACCACCGAGCGGCGCGCCCGGCTGACGCAGCGGCTGACGCTGCCGCGCCGCGTGCTCGCGCTCGGCCGCGGCCGCGACGACGGCCGGCAGGGGGTCAGCGCGACCGTCCGGCTGGACCGCCGCACCAAGGACCTGACCAAGCGGCTGCAGCCCGGCGAGGTCGCCGTGATCGACCACGTCGACCTCGACCGGGTCAGCGCCGAGGCGCTGGTGTCGTGCCAGGTCGGCGCGGTGGTGAACGTCGCGCCGAGCATCTCCGGCCGGTACCCGAACCTCGGCCCGCAGATCCTGGTGGACGCCGGCGTCCCGCTCGTCGACGACGTCGGCCCGGAGATCTTCGGCAAGCTGCACGAGGGCGACCAGGTCCGGGTCGAGGGCCCGTCCGTCTACCTCGGCGAGGACGTCGTCGCCAAGGGCACCGAGCAGTCCGCCGAGACGGTCGAGACGGCGCTCACCGAGGCCAAGGCGGGGCTCGCCAGCCAGCTCGAGGCGTTCGTCGCCAACACGATGGAGTACGTCAAGCGCGAGCGCGACCTGCTCATCGACGGCGTCGGCGTGCCCGAGGTGGCCACGAAGATCAACGGCCGGCACGCGCTGATCGTGGTCCGCGGCTACCACTACCGCGAGGACATCGCGACCCTGCGGCCCTACATCCGCGAGTACCGGCCGGTCCTGATCGGGGTGGACGGCGGCGCGGACGCGCTGCTGGAGGCCGGCTACCGCCCCGACATGATCGTCGGCGACATGGACTCGGTCTCCGACGACGCGCTGACCTGCGGCGCGGAGATCGTCGTGCACGCCTACCGGGACGGGCGGGCGCCCGGCCTGAAGCGCGTGCACGAGCTGGGCCAGGAGGCCGTGGTCTTCCCCGCGACCGCCACCAGCGAGGACATCGCGATGCTGCTCGCCGACGACAAGGGCGCCACCCTGATCGTCGCGGTCGGCACGCACGCCAACATGGTCGAGTTCCTCGACAAGGGCCGCGCCGGCATGGCCAGCACGTTCCTCACCCGCCTCCGGGTCGGCAGCAAGCTGGTGGACGCCAAGGGCGTCTCCCGGCTGTACCGCAGCCGCATCTCCACCTGGTCGCTGCTGTTCCTCGTCCTCGGCGCGTTCGTCGCCATCGTCACCGCCGTCGCCATGTCCCCGGCGGGGGACGTCATCAGTCCCCTGCTGGCCGACCGCTGGCACGCCTTCGTCTTCTGGCTGACCGGACTCTTCACGTGATCGATTTCCGCTATCACCTCGTCTCCATCGTCGCGATCTTCCTCGCGCTGGCGCTCGGCATCGTGCTGGGCTCCACCACCCTGTCCAACTCGGTCGGCGACACGCTGCGCAAGCAGGTCAGCTCGGCGACCCGCAGCGCCCAGGAGGCGCGGGTCCAGCAGCGCCAGCTGCAGCACCAGGTGAACGGGGAGGAGCAGTTCAGCAAGGTGCTGTCGCCGCAGCTCGTCGCGGACCGGCTGAAGGGCCAGTCCGTCGTGCTGATCGAGACGCCGGGCGCCGGCAGCGACAGCATCGACCAGGTCAGCGAGCTGGCCAAGGACGCGGGCGCCGCCGTCACCGGCCGGGTGACGATCCAGAAGAAGCTGCTGGACGACGACCAGCAGAGCACCCTGGACGAGCTGGCCACCCAGCTGAAGAGCGACGGCGTGGAGTTCCCGTCGGGCGCCAGCTCCTACGACAAGGCGGGCGCGGTGCTGGCGAACGCGCTGCTCACCCGCGACCCCGCCAAGACGGGCCGCGAGGACGCCGCCGGCGGGGCCGTGCTCAGCGGCTTCAAGCAGGCCGGGTACATCACCACCAGCGGCAAGCCCGGCCGCCACGCCACCCTCGCCGTGATGGTCGCGCCGGCGAACCCGTACGCCTACGACGGCGGGGACCAGGACAACAAGGCACTGATCTCGCTGGCCACCGCCCTCGACGGCGCCGGTCGCGGTACGGTCGTCGGAGGCCCCGTCACCTCCGCGCAGGAGGGCGGGCTGATCGCGGCGCTGCGTGACTCCGACGCCGGCGACTCGGTCTCCGCCGTCGACATGGTGGACACCTCGTCCGGGCAGGTCGTGACGATCCTGGCGCTGCAGAACGAGCTGAACGGCAAGTCCGGACAGTACGGGACGGGCGCCGGCGCGAGCGGCTACCTGCCCTCGCCCGCGCCCACGGCGGGGAAGAGCGGGTGACGACCTGATGAACCGACGCATCGCCTCGGGGTCGGCGAGGGGCGCGCGGCTGCTGGCGGGGATGGGCCTGGGCGCCGTCGCGGCGCGGGCCGCGTACGTCGCGCTGACGCGGCGTCCGCCGGGCCTCAACGGCCTGCCGGGCGAGGAGGTGTGGGACCGCACCAACCACCGCGGCGAGCCGGTCACGCTGCTGGAGGGCCCCGCGCTGGTGGCGGGCGCCGCCGCGGCCGGGCTGCTGGTGCCCGGCGCGACCGGCCGCACCCGCGCCGCCGCGCTGCTCGCGGGCGCCGCGTCGGGGATCCTCGGCGGCTACGACGACCTGGCGGGCTCGGCGTCGTCCCGCGGTTTCAAGGGCCATCTCGGCGCGCTCGCCCGCGGCGAGGTGACCAGCGGCGCGGTGAAGATCCTCGGCATCGGCGCGACCGGGCTGGCCGCCGCCGCGATCGCCGGGTCGCCCGCTCCGACGCGGCGCGGCCGCGCGCTCGACACCGTCGTGAACGGCGCGATCGTGGCGGGCGGCGCCAACCTGATGAACCTGTTCGACCTGCGGCCCGGCCGCGCCATCAAGGTCGGCGTCATCACCGGGACGCCGCTGGCGCTGGCCCGGCCGTCGTCGGCCGTCGCCGCCGCGCCGCTGGGCGCCGCCGCGGCGCTGCTGCCCGAGGACCTCGCCGAGCGGGCGATGCTCGGCGACACCGGCTCCAACGCGCTCGGCGCGCTGCTCGGCCTGGCCGCGACGCGGCTCGGCCGCGGTCCCCGGCTGGCCGTGCTGGGCGGGCTCGTCGCGCTGAACGCGGCCAGCGAGTTCGTCAGCTTCACCAAGGTCATCGCGGCGAACCCGGTGCTGAACCGGATCGACATGCTCGGCCGGCGCCCCGTCGCGGCGCCCGCCCCGGCGGCCGCCGCCGCGGCCGACAAGCCGGACATGGAGGACGCGTTCCGGCCGCACGTGCCGCCGCAGTCGGGCCCCGCCGGCGACGGCGTCACCGCGGACCCCGCGTAGGATCGCGGAGCCCCCGCCGGTCCCGACAGCGCCTTCCGTGACGAGTGCCCCTCACCGATGCCCGCCAACACCCCGTCCCGCACCTCGCCGAGCGACCCGCCGGCGGGCGGCGGGCCGCCCGATGAGCACGACGGCGACGCCGTGACGCCGTCGCCGCGCGGGTCCGCGCTGCGGCGGCTGACCGGCGGCCTCGCCGGCGCCGCCGTGGTGATCGGGGTCATCACGGTGCTGGCGCGGCTCGCCGGGTTCGGGCGGACGTACTCCTTCTCGCAGACGGTCACCACGTCCTGCCTGAGCCAGGCGTACTTCAGCGCGACGCAGCTGCCCAGCAGCATCTACGAGATCGTGGCGGGCGGCGCGCTGGCCAGCATGGTCGTCCCGGTGCTGGCCGGGCCCGCCGAGCGCGGCGACCGCGCCGAGGTCCGCCGGACCGCCTCGGCGCTGCTGACCTGGATCGTGCTGCTGATGCTGCCGCTCACGGCGCTGATGGCGGGGCTCTCCCATCCGCTGATGGACCTGGCGGTCTCCGAGCATCTGCAGGGATGCTCGCGCGACGACGTGGTGCGCGTCGGCGGGGACATGCTGGCGATCCAGTCCGTGCAGATGGTGATGTACGGGGCGGCCGTCGTGCTGTACGGGCTGCTGCAGTCGCACCGCCGGTTCGTGGCGCCCGCGCTGGCGCCGCTGGTGTCGAGCCTGGTGGTGATCGGCGCGTACGTCGCCTACGCGCCGCTCGGCCGGGGGTTCGAGAACGACCTGGCCGGGCTGCCGCTGGACGCCGAGCTGACGCTGTCGGTCGGCACGGCGCTCGGCGGCGTCGCGATGGCCGCGACGGCCGGGGTCGCCGCGTGGCGGCTGCGCCTGCGGTTGCGTCCCACGCTGCGGTTCCCGGACGGGGTGGCGCGGCGCGTGCGGCGGCTGGCGCTGGCGGGGATCGCGACGGTCGCGGCGCAGCAGCTGTCGACGCTGCTGATCGTGCGGCTCAGCTCGCGCGGCACCCGCGGCGCGCTCGCGAACTACCAGTACGCCTGGGCGATCTACCTGCTGCCCTGGGCGATCCTGGCGGTGCCGATCGCCACCAGCGCGTTCCCGATGCTGTCCGCGCGGATGAGCGCGGGGGAGCACGCCAGGTTCGACCAGGTCACCGCCGCCACCACCCGCGCGGTGATCCTGGTCTCGTGCGCCGGGGCGGCCGTGCTGGCGGCGGTGGCGGTGCCGGTCTCGGTGGTGTTCAACCCGGGCCATCCCGACCAGCAGGAGGTGCTGGCCCGCGCGGTGCTCGCCTTCGCGCCCGGCCTGCTCGGGTACGGGCTGGTCGCGCACCTCGGCCGCGTCCTGTACGCCTGCCATCGCGGCCGGATGGGCGCGATCGCGGTGGTCGTGGGCTGGGTCGTGGTGGCGGCGGTCGACGTGGTGCTGACGCTGTGGGTCCTCGATCCGAAATGGGTCGTGGCGGGCCTCGGCGCGGGCAACGCCGCCGGCATGACCGTGGCGGGCGTGCTGCTGGTCGGCACGCTGCTGCGCGCCCGGGGCGCGGGTGCCGTGCACGGGCTCGGGCGGGTGCTGGCCGCGGGGGTGCTCGGCGCCTGCGCGGGCGCCGCCGCGGGCTACGGGACGGCCGCGGTCCTCGGCGTCGGCGCGCCCGGCCTCGCCGGGCAGCTCCGCAACATCGGCACGGGGGCGCTGGCCGCGCTGGTCGCCGCCGCCGTGTTCCTGATCATCGCGTTCGTGGTCGACGGCCGGGACCTGCGGGCCGTCCTCACCCGGAAGGTCGCTCGCAGTGCCTGAGGAGACGAACATGTCCGAGAAGCCGGCCGGCTCCGGCGGGCCGGCGGCGCCCGCGGTCCCCGATCTGGACGGGCTGCGCGTCGCGCTCGTCCTCGGGACGGCCGCGGGCGGCGTCGGGCGGCACGTCCGGTCCGTCGCGGAGCGCCTGGCCGCGCGCGGCGCGCGGGTGGTGGTCTGCGGGCCGGCCGAGACCGAGCGGCTGTTCGGGTTCACCGAGGGCGGCGCCCGCTTCGAGGAGGTGGACGTCGCCGACCGGCCCCGCCCGGTGCGCGACGCCCGGGCGGTCGCGCGGCTGCGGAGGCTGCTGCGCGGCGCCGACGTCGTCCACGCGCACGGGCTGCGCGCCGGCGCCCTCGCCGTCGCGGCCTGCGCGCGCGTCGCGCCGGGCCCGCTGCGGTTCTCGCGCGGCGGGCCGCCGCTGGTCGTCACGCTGCACAACGCGGTCATCACCGGCGGCCGGACCGCCGCGATCTACGGGGCGCTGGAGCGGATCGTCGCGCGCGGCGCGGCGCTGGTCCTCGGCGTCTCGCCGGACCTGGAGGAGCGGATGCGCTCCCTCGGCGCCCGGTCGGTCGGGTACGCGCTGGTCCCGGCGCCCGTCCCGCGCGAGCATCCGGGCCCGGCCGTCCGCGCCGACGTGCGGGCGGAGCTGGGCGTGGGGGACCGGCCGCTGATCCTCGCCGTCGGCCGGCTCGCCGAGCAGAAGGGCCTGCCGACGCTGCTGGACGCCTCGCGCACCTGGACCGGCCGGACCCCGCCGCCGCTGGTCGCGATCGCCGGCGACGGCCCGCTGGAGGAGGAGCTGCGCGCCCGGATCGAGGCGGAGGACCTGCCCGTCCGGCTGCTGGGCCGCCGTGGCGACGTGCCGGCGCTGCTGGCCGCCGCGGACGTCGCGGTGGTGCCGAGCGTGTGGGAGGGGCAGCCGCTCATCGTGCAGGAGATCCTGCGGGCCGGGCGGCCGCTGGTCGCCGCCCGGGTCGGCGGGATCCCCCGGATGGTCGGCGCGGACGACCGGCCGGCCGGCGACGGGGCGCTGCTACAGGGGCCGGAGAGCGAGGCGGCGCTGCTGGTGCCGCCCGGGGACGCCGACGCGCTCGCCCGCGCCGTCCGGCGGATCCTGGACGACTCCGCGCTTGCGGTGCGGCTCGGCGCCGCCGCCGCGCAGCGCGCCGCGGAGCTCCCGGACGAGGCCGACGCCGTCGACCAGCTCGCCGCCGTCTACCTGGAGCTGAGCGCGGCGCGCCGCTGACCCGCCCGCGCCGGGCCTTAGATGCCGCACGGCGGGGCCGGGTTCGCGGGAATGCCGAGAAATGTGCGGGAGCCGGGAACCCTGGGGCGGCGTCCGGCGTCGAACAGGGCAAGTGGAGGGGAGTATCCCCGCGCACGGGTGTCGTCAGCACGGCCGGTCCGCACCGGCCCGGCGCCCGCGGCCCTCGCCCCGGGGGCGGGAGAGACCTCCGGCGCTCGACCACGTCCGCCGGAGGTTTCACGTTGTCCGTCGCACCCTGGGTGTGGATCCTGACGCTCGCCGGGATCCTCGCCGTCATCGCCGTCGACCTGCTGGTCATCCACCGCAACGACACGCGGGAGTTCACCACCCGCAGGGCCGCCTTCTGGTCGGTCGTCTACATCGGCCTCGCCGTGCTGTTCGGCCTCGGCGTCTGGCTGTTCTCCGGAGGGCAGCACGCCGCGCAGTACTTCGGCGGCTTCGTCACCGAGAAGAGCCTCAGCGTCGACAACCTCTTCGTGTTCATGGTGATCCTGACGCGGTTCGCGGTGCCCAAGCACGCGCAGCACACCGTCCTGATGGCGGGCATCGTCATCGCGCTGGTGCTGCGCGGCGCGTTCATCGCGGTCGGCGCGGCCGCGATCTCCACCTTCACCTGGGTCTTCTTCATCTTCGGCGCGTTCCTGCTGTGGACGGCCTACGGGCTCGTGCGCGGCGGTGACGACGACGAGTTCAAGGAGAACGCGGTCCTGCGCTGGGCCAAGCGCGTCATCCCGACGTCCGACGAGTACGACGGCTCGCGGTTCCTCACCCGGCGCGGGGGCCGCCGCATGGTCACCCCGCTGATGATCGTGATGATCGCGATCGGCTCCACCGACGTGCTGTTCGCGCTGGACTCCATCCCGGCGATCTTCGGGCTGACCACCGAGCCGTACCTGGTGTTCACCGCCAACGCGTTCGCGCTGATGGGCCTGGTCCAGCTGTACTTCCTGCTGGGCGGGCTGACCGACCGGCTGGTGTACCTCGGGCACGGGCTGGCGTTCATCCTCGGCTTCATCGGGGTCAAGCTGATCTTCCACGCGCTGCACGAGTACGGTGTCGCCTGGGCGCCGGACGTGCCGATCTGGCTGTCGCTCGCGGTGATCGCCGGCACGCTGGCGGCCACCACCGTCGCGAGCCTGACCGTCGGGGACCGCGCCCGCGGTGCCGCTGACCAGGGGCGGGACGAGCCCGCCGGGGAGGCCGGCGCGGGCGGCGAGCGGGCCTCGCGGACCTCCGGCCGGTGAGGCGGCCGGTGAGAGCGGAATCACTGCCCCACGTGACCCGAATCCTGTTCTAGAATCGCTGTCGACACGCGGTCTGAGAGAGGGTTCGACACATGGCCATCGGGCTGACCGAGGAGCACGAGGCGCTCGCCGATTCGGTGCGCGGCTTCGCCGAGCGCAACATCCCGGCGACGGCCGTCCGCGCCGCGCTGGACGCGGACGAGGAGACCCGGCCCGGGTTCTGGCCGGCCCTGGCCGAGCAGGGCCTGCTGGGCCTGCATCTGGACGAGGAGCACGGCGGGCAGGGCTACGGCCTGCTGGAGCTGGCCGTGGTGCTGGAGGAGCTGGGCCGGGCCGCGGCGCCCGGCCCGTTCCTGCCGACGGTGCTGGCGAGCTCGGTGATCGACGCGTCCAGCAACGCCAAGCTGCGCGCCGAGCTGCTGCCGGGGCTCGCGGACGGGTCGCGGACCGGCGCGGTCGCGCTGTCGGGGGGCCTGACCGGCACCCGCGACGGCGACGCGCTGACGGTGTCCGGCTCGGCGGCGACGGTGCTGGGCGCTCTGCTCGCCGACGTGGTCGTCCTGCCCGTCACCGTGAGCGGGTCCGGGGGCGACGAGGAGCAGTGGGGCGCGGTGGACGCCGCCGACCTGAAGATCACCGCGGTGGCGAGCCTGGACCGGGTCCGCCGGGTCGCCGCGGTCGAGGCCGGCGGCGTCGCCGTCGCCGCCGACCGGGTGCTGGACGGGGTGACCGGCGGCCGCGTCCGCGACCTGGCCGCGACGCTGTTCGGCGCCGAGGCCGCGGGCCTGGCCGGGTGGCTGGTGAACACCGCCGCCGAGTACGCCAAGGTGCGCGAGCAGTTCGGCCGCCCGATCGGGCAGTTCCAGGGCGTCAAGCACAAGGCCGCACGCGCGCTGATCGCGCTGGAGCAGGCCCGCGCCGCCGCGTGGGACGCCGCCCGCGCGCTGGACGAGGGCATCGAGGACGCCGGGTTCGCCGCCGCCGTCGCGGCGGTGATCGCGGCGGACGCGGGCGTGCAGACCGCCCGGGACGCGATCCAGATGCTCGGCGGCATCGGGTTCACCTGGGAGCACGACGCGCACATCTACCTGCGCCGCGCGCTGACGCTGCGGGCGCTGCTCGGCCCGGCCAAGGACTGGGCCGCCAAGGTCGCGGCGCTCGCGCTCGACGGCGGCCGCCGCGAGGTCGAGCTGGAGCTGGACGAGGGCGCGCAGCCGCTGCGCGAGCGGATCCGCGCCGAGGTCGCCGAGCTCGCGGCGATCGAGGACAAGGACGCCCTCAAGGTCAAGATGGGCGACGACGGCTGGACCGTCCCGCACTTCCCCAAGCCGTGGGGACGCGGCGCGGGCCCGGTCGAGCAGATCCTCATCCAGCAGGAGCTGAAGGCCGCCGGGGTCAAGGCGCCGAACCTGGTGATCGGCGCGTGGCTGGTGCCGTCGCTCGTCCGCTACGGCTCCGAGGAGCAGAAGGAGCGGTTCCTGCGGCCGACGCTGCGCGGCCAGATGGTGTGGTGCCAGCTGTTCTCCGAGCCGGGCGCCGGGTCGGACCTGGCGTCGCTGTCGATGAAGGCCGAGCGCGTCGAGGGCGGCTGGAAGCTGACCGGCCAGAAGATCTGGACGTCGGTGGCGCAGCACGCGCAGTGGGGCTTCTGCATCGCCCGCACGAACCCCGACGCGCCCAAGCACGACGGCATCACCTACTTCCTGGTCGACATGAAGTCGCCGGGCGTGGACGTGCGGCCGCTGCGGGAGCTGACCGGCGACGCGCTGTTCAACGAGGTGTTCCTCGACGGGGTGTTCGTCCCGGACGACTGCGTGGTCGGCGAGGTCGACAAGGGCTGGCAGGTCGCCCGCAACACGCTGTCCAACGAGCGGGTGTCGCTGTCGACCGGCGGCGGCCTCGGCATGGGCGTGCCCGAGCTGCTGAACTTCTTCAAGGGCCGGGAGCTGGACGCGGTCGCGGCCGCCGAGGTCGGCAAGCTGGTCGCGCAGGGCCAGTCGATCGACCTGCTGGGGCTGCGGACCACGCTGAAGCAGCTCAACGGCGTGGAGCCGGGCGCCGAGGCGAGCGTCCGCAAGCTGCTCGGCGTGCAGTTCAACCAGGACGTCGCCGACTACTGCTGGGCGGCGCAGGGCGAGGCGGCGGCCACCGAGACGCCGATGGCCGAGAGCGGGATCATCGCCCGGGCCATGCTGTTCAGCCGCGCGATGACGATCTACGGCGGCACCACCGAGGTGCAGCTGAACATCATCGGCGAGCGGCTCCTCGGCCTCCCCCGCGACCCCGAACCCGGCAAGTAGCGGGCGCCCAAGGACGTGGCCGGTACGGGCAGGCACGCGGAGCGAGTTCTGCGAGCGCAGCGGGCCTGCCCGGCGGTCGACAGGCTGTTTCGCCGCGGAGCGCCAGCGGAGCGGGGAAACGGTCTGTCGACCGTGACGGGGGTTCCAGGGGGTCGTCCCCCTGGGCTAACGCGGCCGGAAGTTGTAGGCGATGTTGATCAGGACGATCGCCGACCAGGCCAGGAACAGGCCGACCCCGCCGGCGTTCACGACCGCGATGGCGCTGAGCGGGATGGCGGCGAGCATCGACAGCACCGCCAGCAGCAGGCTGTGGTCGCCGTCCCCGGACGGGCGGGGCACGCGGGGGCGGCGGCGCGGGGCCGGGGCGGCGGGACGCGCGTCGAGGGCCTCCTCGATGCGGTCCACGACCGTCTCGATGAAGGCCGCGTCGTAGTCGGGGCCCAGCTCGCGCCGGGCCGCCAGCGCCGCCGCGAGGTCCTCGCGAGGCAGTCGTCGGGTCGTCATGGTTCGGTTATAGGCGCGCCGGGGCCGGTGCCGCCTCACTCCGCGGTGCCAACCGCGGCGTACCCCGCAGGGATGAGCGGGGGGACGGCTCCGGGCGCCGATAAACTGCCGCTTTCGTCCGATAATCGCCGGAGGTTTCCGTGACCGTGCGGGCACGCTCGACCGTCCTGGCCGCGTGCGCGGCCGCCACCGCGCTCGTCCTGGCCGGATGCGGCGGCGGGACGAAGGAGGACGGCGCCGGGGAGAGCGCGTCCCCCGGCGCGGCGCCCGCCGCGCTCGGGCCGATCCCCGCGATCAAGCCCGCGGACGTCAAGCCGCTCGTCGGCCGCTGGGTCGGCACCGCCAAGGACTACTTCCAGTTCACGGCGGACGGCAGCGGCGTGTGGGTGAAGGGCGGGCAGAGGCTCTGGAGCGGGACGGCGATCCCCGAGGGCGGCGGGAAGTACCGCTTCTCCTGGCAGGGCGGCGACCCGAAGACCGCGTCCTACTGGGGGGTGTCCCTGTCGGAGAAGAACACCAAGCTGGTGTTCGCGGGAACGAACCAGACGTACACCAAGGCAGTCGCACACAAGGGCAAGGGATGACCGACACCACCGAGAACGCCGGGGACGCGGGGAACGCCGGAGCCGCGGCGAGCGACGGCGCGTTCGCCTCGCCCGCCGACGTCGAACGCAGGCTGGCCGGCGTCCGCTACCTCGCCGACGAGGCGATCGCCACCACCGTGTTCCTCGCGCAGGCGCTCGGCAAGCCGCTGCTCGTCGAGGGCCCCGCCGGGGTCGGCAAGACGGAGCTGGCCAAGGCCGTGGCGGCGGCCACGCGGGCGGAGCTGATCCGGCTCCAGTGCTACGAGGGTCTGGACGAGGCCCGCGCGCTGTACGAGTTCAACTACAAGAAGCAGCTCCTCGCCATCCAGGCCGCCCCGGCGGACCGGGCCTGGCAGGAGACCCACGACGACATCTTCTCCGAGGAGTTCCTGCTGGAGCGGCCGCTGCTCGCGGCGATCCGGCGCGCGGAGCCGACCGTCCTGCTGATCGACGAGGCCGACAAGGCGGACGTCGAGGTCGAGGGCATGCTGCTGGAGGTCCTGTCGGACTTCCAGGTCACCATCCCCGAGCTCGGCACGGTCAGCGCGGTGCGCCGGCCGTTCGTGCTGATCACCTCGAACGCGGCGCGGGAGCTGTCGGAGGCGCTCAAGCGCCGCTGCCTCTACCTGCACCTGGACTACCCGGCGCCGGAACGGGAACGCGACATCGTCCTCGCGCAGGTGCCCGGCATCGAGGCGGAGCTGGCCGAGCAGCTCGTCCGGACGGTCGGGACGCTGCGCGCGCTGGAGGTCAAGAAGGCGCCGTCGATCGCCGAGACCGTCGACTGGGCCCGCACGCTGCTCGCGCTCGGCCTCGACGAGCTGGACGAGGCGGCCGTCGCCCGCACCCTCGGCGTCGTCCTCAAGCACGCGTCCGACCAGGAGCGCGCCGCCAAGGAACTGGGCCTGAGGGGCTGATCGGATGGCCTCGCTCGTCGACCGGCACACCGGGTTCGTCGCCGCGCTGCGGGAGGCCGGGCTGCCGGTGTCGGTCGCCGAGGGCCTGGACGCGGTCCGCGCGATGCAGGCCGTCGACCTGCTCGACCGGGGCGCGCTGCGGGCCGCGTACGCCGCCACGGTGGTGAAGCGGCCCCAGCACCGTCCGACCTTCGACACGCTGTTCGACCTGTGGTTCCCGGCCGCGGTCGGGGACGGCGCCGGAGCCGTGCGCGAGGAGGACCGGCCCGTCCGGACGCTCGGCGCGGACGGCAACCCCGTCCCGCCCGCCCTGGACCCGGAGGTGCAGCGCCGCCGCGGGGAGCTGATGGAGCTGTTCCTGTCCGGCGACGACGCGGCGCTGCGGCAGTTCGCCCGGACGGCCGTCGCCGAGTACGGGCGGACGCCGGGCCAGGAGTCGTGGTTCTCCTCGGGCGTGCTGCGGGCGCTGTCGCCCGAGACATTGATGGCCGGGCTGCTCAACGCCGTCCTGAACGGTCAGGAGCGCGGCGGGATGGCCGAGCGCGTCGCGCGCCGCACGTTCCGCGACCGGATCGGCCGGTTCGAGGAGCTCGTCGCGAGCGAGGTGCGCCGCCGCATCGCCGAGGACACCGGCGTCGAGCGGACCGCGCGCCTCGCCGTCCGGCCGCCGCTGGAGCGCCTCGACTTCTCCAGCGCCAACCGCGCCGACCTCGCCGCGCTGCGCCGCGAGGTGTACCCGCTGGCGCGCAAGCTCGCGTCCAGGCTCGTCCAGAAGCAGCGGCACGGCAAGCGCGGCCGCCTCGACTTCCGGCGGACGGTCCGGGCGTCGCTGGCCAGCGGGGGAGTGCCGCTGACGACGCACTACCGGCCGCGCCGCCCGCACAAGCCGGAGCTGGTCGTGCTGTGCGACGCCAGCGACTCGGTGTCGGCGTTCGCGCACTTCACGCTGCTGCTGACGTTCGCGCTGCGGGAGCAGTTCAGCAAGGTCCGCGCGTTCGCGTTCATCGACGCGACCGACGAGATCACCAAGTACTTCGCGCCGGGCGCGGACGTCACCGACGCGATGACGCGCATGGCCGCCGAGGCCGACCTCGTCTGGATCACCGGCCGGTCCAACTACGGCCACGCCATCAAGGTGTTCGACGACAGGTACCGCGACGCGATCACGCCGAAGACGTCGCTGCTCATCCTGGGCGACGCCCGCTCCAACTACGGCGAGCTGTCGCTGCCGATCCTGCGGTCCATGGTCGACCGGGCGCGGCACGCCTACTGGCTGAACCCCGAGCCGCGGCGGCTGTGGGACACCGGCGACTCCGCCGCGTCCCGCTACGGCGACCTCGTTCCGATGTTCGAGTGCCGCAACCTCACCCAGCTCGCCGCCTTCATCGAGGAGCTCGCCTGACCGGCCGCGCTCACCCGTGCTCGCGGATGGCGACGGCCAGGGCCGCGCCGGCGAGGGCGACGACGGCGGAGACGAGCATCGCGACGTCGGTGCCGTGCGCGAGCGCGGACGGGCCGTCGCCGGACCCGGTCGCGATCGCGCCGACGACCGCCACCCCGATGGACGCGCCGACGTAGCGGGCGGTGTTGTTCGCGCCGGAGCCCATGCTCGCCCGGTCGGCGGGCACGCTCTCCACGGCCAGCCGCGCGAGCATCGCGTTGGCCAGCCCGCTCCCGACCCCGGACACGACCAGGCCGGGGACGAGCCGCCACCAGTGCGCGTCCGGTGCGAGCCCGAGCATCGCGAACTCGCCGGCCGCGCTGAGCGCTAGCCCGGCGGCGAGCAGCCGCCCCGCGGGCAGCCGGGACGGCAGCCGGCGGGCCTGCAGCGCGGCGACGAACGACAGCCCGGACCAGATGGCCAGCACCAGCGCCGACACGACCGGCGACAGGCCCAGCACCAGTGTCATCACGGTCGCCAGGTAGCTCATGATCCCGATGACGGCGAGGCCGGTGACCAGCGCGCCGGACACCGACAGCAGGAACGCGGGCCGCCGGAACAGGCCGAGGTCGAGCATCGGCTCGGCGCGCCGCGCCTCCACGACGGTGAACGCCGCCAGCAGCACCGCCGCGGCGCCGAGCAGCGCCAGCACGCCCGGACGCGTCCAGCCGGCCCGCCCCCACGTGATCGCGGCGACCAGCGCCGCCACGCCGAGGCTCATGGTGACCAGCCCCGGCAGGTCCAGGCCGCGCGGCCGGTCGGCCCGCGACTCGCCGAGCGTCCGCACCGCGACCGCGCCGAGCGCCGCCGACGCGACGGCCGCGACCCAGTACCAGGCCCGCCAGCCGGCCGCCGAGGCGAGGCCCGCCGACGCGACCGGCCCGAGCGCGATGCCGAGGCCGAGCATCGCGCCCCACACCCCGGTGGCGTGGGCGCGGCGCGGGCCCGGCGGGAACGCCGCCGCGATGATCCCGAGACCGGTGGCCAGCAGCGCGGCGCTCGCCGCGCCCTGCACGATCCGTCCGGCGACGAAGACCCCGGTCGTCGGCGCGACGGCGCAGGCGACGCTGGACGCGGCGAGCGCGGCGGCGCCGATGGCGAACACGCGCCGCCGGCCGTGGTCGTCGGCGAGGCTCCCGGTCGCCAGCAGCGCCGCCGCCAGGCCCAGGCTGATCGACGACATCAGCCAGATCCGGGCCGTCGGCCCCGCCCCCAGCCCGTGCGCGGTCTCGGTGAGCGCGGCCATCGGCGCGGTGTAGTTCATGAGCGCCAGCAGCGTCGCGGCGGCCGGCAGCGCCAGCGCGGCGGCGGTGCCCGCCGCGTGCCGCCCGGCGCGCGGTGTCGCCAGAGTCGTCATCGGAGCCCCCATCGGTTCAGTCAATGAACTCAGTGGGGAGACCGTAGCATGTCAGGTTCGTTCATTGAACCGATGGGGCGGTACTGTAAGGCCATGGCACTCGGCAAGGACTACGCGGCCCAGGACTGCTCGCTGGCCCGCGCGCTGGAGGTCGTCGGCGAGCGGTGGACGCTGCTGATCGTCCGGGACGCCTTCTACGGCGTCCGCAGGTTCAGCGACTTCCTCGCCCATCTGGACGTCCCGCGCGCCGTGCTGTCCGCCCGCCTCCAGGCGCTCGTCGAGTCCGGCGTGCTGGCCAAGGACGGCCACGACTATGTGCTGACGGACATGGGCAAGGAGCTGTGGCCGGTCGTCCACACGCTCGCCCGGTGGGGCGAGGAGCACCTGTCCGCCGAGCCGTGCCGGCTGTTCGTCCACGCCGGCTGCGGCGGCCGGGTCGGCACCGACGGCGTCTGCCCCGCCTGCGGCCGCCCGGTTGCGCTGGAGGACATGGAGATCCACGCCGGCCCCGGCGCGCGCCACCGCGACGACCCCGTCAGCCGCCTCCTCCGCACCCCCCACCGCCTCCTGGAGCCGCTGAGGCCGGCCTGACCGCGCGGCGAGCCCCCTGACGCCGAGAGCGCTGCTAGAAGGCCCGCGTGAGGAGGTCCGCGACGGCTTCGGGGTCGAGGTGCTGGCCGGTGAGGCCGGCGAGGTTCTCCTGGTAGATCAGCACGGCGGCGAAGGTGGCGGCGGCGGCCTCCAGGCGGGCCTGGTCGCCGCGGGCGCCGGGCAGCGCGATCTCCAGAGCGCGGCGGGCGCGCAGGAACAGCACCCGGTTGAGGTGTCCCAGCCGGTCGCGGACGGAGCGGTGCGTGTCGGCCTCGCGGAACAGGATGCGGCGCATCGCGGGCGAGGCGTGCAGCGGGAGCCGCCCGGCCAGCCGCGACAGGGTCCCGGCCGGGTCGCCGGGGACGGCCTCGGCGGGCTCGTCCGCCGGGTCCTCCACGAAGGTCCGCTCGTCGACCAGCGCGACGAGCACGTCGATCTTCTGCGGGAAGTAGTGGAAGACCAGCCCCTTGGGCACCTGGGCGCGGCTCGCTATGCGCGCCGTCGAGCTGGCCTCGTAGCCGCGGTCGGCGAACAGCGCCTCCGCCGCGTCCAGGATGCGGGTGCGCGAGTCCGCCGCCGCGCCGGTCCGCCGCACGCCCATCGGCACCGCCCCCCGCAGGCCCGTGCGGCCCCGGGGCGCGGTGCGCCCGAGGCCGTCGCGGGATCTCGATCAGGCCGCGGCGGGCTTGCCGCCGTGCGCCTGGGTGGCTCCCCACAGGCCGACGATAGCCGCCGCGCCGCCCGCGATCCATGCCGTCCACGCGGAGGCGTGCGCGCCGGTGAAGCCGAACGCCCACGGCGCCACGAAGATCAGCAGCGCGAACGCCGTCGCCGCCCACGACGGGACGCCCTGGCCGCCGAGCAGCGCCCACAGGCCGGCCGTCATCAGCAGCGCGCCGAGCACCATGAGCGGCTGCTCGCCCGCGTTGTCCCCCCACAGCTCGGGGGCCACCAGGACGACGAGGCCGGCCACGAAGGCCACCCCGTCCTGCCATGCGAACCTGTCCATCCGTCGCTCCTCCGGGACGATCACCTTTGGACCTCTTTGTCCACTTCAGTGATTCCTGATTGACCGACCGGTCAACCTTCCGCCGCGGAGCCGGTGGTACGTCCCCGGGGTAATGCCGGCGGGACGGGGAGTGAGGTGCCCGGCAGCGGATACCCTGCACGCTCATGGAGACCGAACCGCCCGGATCCGCCCCGCGGGCCGGGCGCCCCCTGCTCGGCCCCCTGTGGCGGCTGATCGACGGCCGGCCGGACGACTCCCGCGCCGCCATCGCGCGCCGCGCCAGGATCCTGGTGACGATCGCGACCGGCCTGGCGAACCTGGGCGGCGCGCTGGTCGTGCTGGTGTTCGCGGTCGTGGTGCCCGATCCGGTGGGCCGCGTCTCCGACCGGCTCCAGACGATCAACCTCGCGGTGTTCACGGCCTACGTCGTCGCGGCGGTGCCCGCCGGGCTCGTCCTCGGCGAGCGGTTCTTCCGGCGCGTCCGGCGGCTGGTGGAGCGGCACGACGAGCCGGACCGGCACGAGCGGTCGCTGCTGCTGTACGGGCCGCTGCGGCTGATGGCGCTGCACCTGACGCTGTGGGGGATCGGCACGGTCGGCTGGGTGGTGATCAACGCGCCGTTCTCCACGCTGCTGGCCGTCAAGCTGGGCCTCACCAGCCTGCTCGGCGGCCTGACCACCTGCACCATCGTCTACCTGCTGACGGAGCGGCTGCTGCGGCGCGCGGTGACGACGGCGCTGCGCAGCGAGATGCCGCGCCGCACGGGGCTGCCGGGTGTGGTGGCGCGCTCGGTGCTGGCGTGGGGGCTCGGCACGGCGGTGCCGATCCTCGGGCTGATCACCCTCGCCGTCGGCTCGTTCGTGATCGCGAAGATCACCGTGCGGGACTTCGCGCTGGCGGTCCTCGCGCTCGGCGGCACCGCGCTGGTCATCGGCCTCGCCGTCACCTACGGCGCGGCGCGCGCGATCGCCGACCCGGTCGAGTCGGTGCGGCTGGGGCTGGCCCGGGTGGAGCGCGGCGACCTGGACGTGGAGGTGCCCGTCTACGACGCCAGCGAGGTCGGGCTGCTGCAGGCCGGGTTCAACCACATGGCGGCGGGGCTGCGCGAGCACGCCCGGCTCCAGGACCTGTTCGGCCGGCAGGTCGGCGAGGACGTGGCGCGCGTCGCGCTCGAGCGCGGCATCGACCTCGGCGGCGAGACCCGCGAGGTCGCGGTGCTCTTCGTGGACATCGCCGGCTCCACCCGGCTCGCCGCCGACCGGCCGCCCGCCGAGGTCGTCGGGCTGCTGAACGCGTTCTTCGCGGTGGTGGTGAAGGTGGTCGGCGCGCACGGCGGCTGGATCAACAAGTTCGAGGGGGACGCCGCGCTCGCGGTGTTCGGCGCCCCGCTGGCCCTCGACGGCATGCACGGCCGCGCCCTGGCCGCCGCCCGGGAGCTGGCCCGCCGCCTTCGCGAGGAGGTGCCGGAGCTGCGCGCGGGGGTCGGGGTGTCGGCGGGCGAGGCCGTCGCGGGGCACATCGGCGCCGAGGAGCGGTTCGAGTACACGGTGATCGGCGACCCGGTGAACGAGGCGGCCCGGCTGACCGACCTCGCCAAGTCGACCGAGGCGCGCGTCCTCGCGTCCGGCTCCCTGGTCGCCGCGGCGGATCCCGAGGAGGCGGCGCAGTGGGAGCTCGGCGAGGAGGTCACCCTCCGGGGCCGCACCCGGGCGACGCGGCTCGCCTCGCCGCGTCCAGCCTAGGGCTCAGGACGGGCCGAGGGTGGCGCCGCTCAGCGTCGTGTAGAACGGCGAGTCGGCGAAGCCGGGGCCGGTCTCCTCGCCGATGTACACGTCGGCGTGGTTCTCGCCGCCGTAGCCGGGGCGGAACAGGTCGGTGACCGTCCAGCGCGCCTTCCGGAACGCCGCGCACACCGCCGCCTCGATGCGGTGCCCGCTGCCGTCCCTGCCGCAGTCGACGATCGCGAACCGCTGCCCGCGCGCGAGCACCGACCTGTCGGCGGCGGCGGACGACCACGGCCGCAGCGGGCGGCCGGCGGAGTCGCGGGTCGTGTCGTCCAGCCAGTAGCCGACGCTGTGCGACCAGTTGAGGTACCGGCCGCGCCGCGGTCCCGACGTGATCCGCCCGCTGCCCTCCTCCTGGATCACCGCGAGGAAGTCCTCCGGGTAGGAGCCGAGCGGCGTCCTGCCGTGCGAGCAGTGCAGCTCGGGGCAGCCTTTGACGGCCTTGGGGCGTCCCTTGTGGAGGCTCTCGACGGCCGTGTAGTAGGTGGTGATCCGCCACGCGCCGGGCCTGCCGAGCGGTGCCACCCGGTCGGCCTCCGGCGACACGTCCGGCGAGGCGGCGGGGGAAGTGGCGGGAGAGGACGCGCCGGTCGCGGTGGGCGGCGGAACGTCCAGCGCGCCCGTGGAGCTCCCGGACGCCCGGCCGCACCCGGCCAGGGCACCGCACAGCGCCAGCGCGGCGGCGAGCGATGCCCTCGGCCGCATCAGCGCCCCCTCACCTCCGGTCCGCGCGCGTGCGCTCCGGCTCGTCCGCCACGGGCGACGATATCCCGGACGCGGCGGCCGGGCGGCCCGGGAGCGAGAATCCGGCCAGGAGCAGCACGGACGCTGCGGCGACGCGGAAGGCGGCGACCCCCGGCATCCGGGGATCGCCGCCCGTACCGCAGGCGGGCCTGGATCAGTGGCCCCGCGCGATCCATTCGTCGAGGTGCGGCGCCTCGCCGCCGATGGTGGTGGAGTCGCCGTGGCCGGTCCGCACGACCGTCTCCGGCGGGAGCGTGAGCAGCCGCTCCCGGATCGAGTCGATGATCGTCGGGAAGTCGGAGAAGGACCGGCCGGTCGCGCCCGGCCCGCCGCTGAACAGCGTGTCGCCGGAGAACACGGTGCCGAGGTCCGGGGCGTGCAGGCAGACCGCGCCGGGGCTGTGCCCGGGCGTGTGCAGGACCGTCAGGCCGGTGCCCGCGACCGTGATGACCTGCCCGTCGGACAGCTCGCCGTCGGGGCTCTTGTCCGGGTGCTTCTGCTTCCAGAGCATCAGGTCGGCCGGGTGCAGCAGGACGGGCGCGCCGGTGCGGGCGGAGAGGGCGGGAGCCGCGTCGATGTGGTCGTCGTGGCCGTGCGTGGACACGATCGCCACCAGCCGCCGGTCGCCGACCGCCGCCGCGATCGCGTCGGCGTCGTGCGCGGCGTCGATGACGATCGCCTCGCTGTCGTCGCCGACGATCCAGACGTTGTTGTCGACCTCCCATGTCCCGCCGTCCAGGGAGAACGTCCCGGACGTCACGACGTGATCGATGCGCGCCCGTGGCGAAGCGGGGGCCATCAGAGGATCACCACCGAGCGCAGCACGTCGCCGTGGTGCATCTTCTCGAACGCCGCCTCGACGCCGTCCAGCGCGATCGTCTCGGAGACGAACGCGTCCAGGTCGAGGCGGCCCTGCAGGTACAGGTCGATGAGCATGGGGAAGTCGCGGGACGGCAGGCAGTCGCCGTACCAGGACGACTTCAGCGACCCGCCGCGGCCGAACACGTCGAGCAGCGGCAGTTCCAGCTTCATCTCCGGCGTCGGCACGCCCACCAGCACGACGGTTCCGGCCAGGTCGCGGGCGTAGAAGGCCTGCTTGTAGGTCTCCGGGCGGCCGACCGCGTCGATGACGACGTCCGCGCCGAACCCGCCGGTCAGCTCCTGCACGGCCTCGACGACGTCGGTGCCCTTGGCGTGGACGGTGTGGGTCGCCCCGAGCGAGGACGCGGTGGCGAGCTTGCGCTCGTCCAGGTCGATCGCGATGATCTTCGCCGCGCCGGCCAGCCGCGCGCCGAGCACCGCCGCCGCGCCGACGCCGCCGCACCCGATGACCGCGACCGAGTCGCCGCGCCCCACGTTCCCGGTGTTGATCGCCGCGCCGAGGCCCGCCATCACTCCGCAGCCCAGCAGCCCCGCGACCTCCGCCTTGGCGGCCGGGTCGACCTTGGTGCACTGCCCCGCGGCCACCAGCGTCTTGTCGGCGAATGCGCCGATGCCGAGCGCGGGCGACAGTTCCGTCCCGTCCTCAAGGGTCATCTTCTGGGCGGCGTTATGGGTGTTGAAGCAGTACCACGGGCGGCCCCGCAGACACGCCCGGCACTGCCCGCACACCGCGCGCCAGTTCAGGATGACGAAGTCGCCGGGCGCCACCTCGGTGACGCCCTCGCCGACCGACTCCACCACGCCCGCGGCCTCATGCCCCAGCAGGAACGGGAACTCGTCGTTGATGCCGCCCTCGCGGTAGTGCAGGTCGGTGTGGCACACCCCGCACGCCTGCACCTGGACGACCGCCTCGCCCGGACCCGGGTCGGGAACGGTGATCGTCTCGATCCGCACCGGCTCGCCCCGTCCGGGTGCGACGACCCCGCGTACCTGCTGCGCCATACTGCCGCCTCTCGTCGTGTTCGGTCCTTGCTCCGACCCTATAGACCCCGGCCACGGCCTCTCCGCGGGTCTTCTGCCGGACGGAAGTTCCGGGCACCCCCGCCGGAGGGAGGCCGCCGCCCCCGGAGGTACCGGATGGAAGATCACCACTCGGCGCGATGCCCGTCCGGGCGCCCGCGCCGGAGGCTGGTGCCGCTCGTTCCCCCAGCTGAAAGAGGACCGCCATGACCCGCCGTTTGAGGATCGCCGCCGCGGGCGCCGCCGGTGCCGCGATCATCGCCGCCGGCGCCGTGCCCGCCCTGGCCGGGGAGGGGACGAAGGACCGCCCGGCCGTGACGCACGGGCAGGCCGCCGCGCGCGGGCAGCTGATCTCCGCGCGCTACCTCGGCACCAGGTCCGCGGACGAGGTGCGCGCTTGGCTGGCGACGGAGGGCTTCGACGCCTCGTCCGTCCGCTACGGCGTGGACTCCTACCGCCTCATCTACCGGACGGTCGACGCGCGCGGCCGCGCGACCGTCGCCAGCGGCCTGTTCGTGCTCCCGCGCAACGGCGAGCGGAAGCTGCGCACGGTCTCCTACACGCACGGCACCACCAGCTACATCGGCGACGCGCCGTCGATGGCGCAGGACGTGTGGGGACCCGGGCCGGCCGTCACCTACGGCGCCGCCGGGTTCGCCGCCGCCGCGCCCGACTACCTCGGCCTCGGTGAGGGACCGGGCGTCCACCCGTGGAAGGACGTGCCGACCGAGACGTCCGCGTCGCTGGACATGCTCCGCGCCGCCCGGCAGTTCACCTCGCGCGAGCACCGGGAACTGGACGGGCGGGTCTTCGTCACCGGGTTCTCGCAGGGCGCCTCGTCCGCGCTCGGCCTCGCCCGGGCCCTCCAGGACGGCGCCGACCCGCACTTCCGGCTCCGCGCCGTCGCCCCGATCAGCGGCGGGTACGACTTCGGCGGTGTCGAACTGCCCGCCCTCTTGGACGGGCGGGTCGATCCGAAGACGTCCGTCGCGTACCTCTCCTACCTGCTCACCTCGTGGAACCGCATCCACGGGGGCATCTACGGGAAGCCGTCCGACGTCTTCAAGGAGCCGTACGCGAGCCGCGTCGAGAAGTACTTCGACGGCACCACGCCCGGCCAGGTCATGCTGAAGGGACTGCCGGGCACCCTCGGCGAGCTGCTCACGCCGCGCGGCTTCGAGGTGCTGCGCCACCCGTCCGGGACGTTCGCCGAGGCCCTGCGGGTGGACGGCGAGGTCTGCACGGCGTGGACCCCGCGCGTCCCGGTCCGGCTCTACAAGATCACCAACGACGACCAGGCGGTGACCGC
Organism: Spirillospora sp. NPDC000708; assembly: GCF_040299565.1. NCBI lineage: Bacteria > Bacillati > Actinomycetota > Actinomycetes > Streptosporangiales > Thermomonosporaceae > Spirillospora > Spirillospora sp. NPDC000708. The sequence goes on along the minus strand of NZ_JBEPCJ010000023.1, from coordinate 85,213 downwards.
GAACACCGACCACTGCGCCGCCGCGTTCCGCGCCCGGGGCGCCGACGTGCCGGTCGTCGACGTCGGCGACGAGGTCTACGGCGGCTCCCGGCACCTCGGGTCGAACATCGCGGGCACCGCCCTCGCCGTCCGCTGGTTCAGCGGGCTCCGCTGAGCGGCGCGCTCAGCCGAACCGGATCGCCCGGAGCCGGTCGGCGGCCTCCCGGTCCAGCACGGTCACCCCGGCCGCGGGCGGGAGGGCGCCGCCGCGGGCCCGCTCGATGAGCGGCACCCAGCGCCGGCAGTGCCGCGCGAACGTGGCGCCGGTGACGGCGCGCCCGCGCGCGAACTGCCCGGCCCGCGCCGTGGCCGGGTCGACGTCGATGAGGATCAGGTGCAGCCGGCCGCCCCGGCGGCGCGCCAGCCAGGCGAAGCAGTACAGGATGTGCGGCCAGGTGCCGCGCGTGTGGGCGACGACCCCGTGGCCGGCCAGCACCGCCCGCCCGATCCGCCACACGTGGGTGACGTGGACGAGCGGGGTGCGCAGCCGCACCGGCAGCGGGCGCAGGAAGCGCGCCCACCAGTTGCGGGACTGCCGCGAGTCGATGATCCGGACGTCGCCGGCGGGCACCGGCGCGGTCTCCTCCCCCGTCAGCCCGTACAGCCGGTTCAGCAGGGTGCTCTTGCCCGCCCCCGGGAGCCCGGCGAGCAGTACCAGCGAGCCCCGCGGGTAGCGCAGGGCGGAGCCCGGTTCCGTGTCGTCGATGATGCGCTCCTGGTCTCGGCCCCCGGATCGGTGCGGATGTGGTCGTCAGAACGAACACCCCGCACCACTGGTTCCGGCGGCCGGCGCACCGGGGCGCGCCGCGCGCGTCCCGGCGGACCTTCAGGAGGGCGCGGTCACCAGCCGCGCGAGCGCCACTCGGGCAGCGACGGGCGCTCCCGGCCGAGCGTGGAGTCCTTGCCGTGGCCCGGGTAGAACCAGGTGGCGTCCGGGAGCCGGTCGAAGACCCGCTCCTCGACGTCCGCGAACAGCTGCTTGAACAGCGTCGGGTCGCCCCAGGTGTTGCCGACGCCGCCCGGGAACAGGCTGTCGCCGGTGAACAGGTGCGGGCGGTCGGCCAGCTCGCCGCCCGCGTCGTACAGCAGCGCGATCGAGCCGGGCGTGTGGCCGCGCAGGTGGATGACCTCCAGCGCCGCCCGCCCGACGCGGACGGTGCCGCCGTTCTCGACCGGCTCGGAGACCGGCTCGGGCAGCGCCTCCGCGTCGTGCGGGTGCGCGACGACCGGCGCGCCCGTGGCCCGCACGACCTCGCTCAGCGCCGTCCAGTGGTCCTCGTGGCGGTGGGTGGTGACGATCCGCGCGAGCGGCCCGTCGCCGATCAGCTCCAGCAGCCGCGGCGCCTCGTTGGCCGCGTCGATGAGCAGCTGCTCGCCGGTCGCGGTGCAGCGCAGGATGTAGGCGTTGTTGTCGTACGGCCCGACCGCCACCTTGGTGACCGTCAGGCCCGGTAGCTCCCGGACGTCGGGGCGGCCGCCCGCCTCGACGTTCCCCGTGTAGGTCATGGGCGAGATTCTCCCATCGGCAGTACGCGCCGTCGGTGGTGCGCCCCGGGTCGTGGTGCGCGCAGACCATCTTCCCCCATCGGCCGCCGCCGGGCGCGCCCGGGCCGGATGAGTCACGGGACTCAGCCGAACCGTGCGCTCGGCGACGGACGTTTCCGCCTTGCCGTCCGACCATGGTCATTGGAAGATCAGGATCGACCCGTGAGGACGGTGCCGCGTTGATCACCGCATTCCGTCCCGGTCCGGACCGGGAACGTCCGGAGGAGCTGCTCGGCCACGCGTGCGCGCTGGTCCGGCTCTGCGGCCGCGACGCCGCGATCGCCGCCGTGTTCCTCGCCCTGGTGCTGGTCGGCACCGTGAGCCGGCTGGCCGCCGGGCTCCCCGGCGCCGTCGCGCTCGCCCTGCTGCCGGTGCTGGCCGGCGCGTTCGCGGTCTCGGCCGGGTACACGGTGCGGTCCCGGCGCACCCTGGTGTCGGTGCTCGGCGAGGTCCGCGGCCGCACCGGCGCGCCGGTCGACCCGTCCGCGCCGTGGACGCCGTTCGGCTCGGCGGCCGCGCTGGACGCCCGGGTCCGCGACGCCGAGCTGCGCCGGCTGCTGGGGGCGGCGCACCGCTGCGGCGAGCTGTCGTGGCTGGCGGTCGCCTGGTCGGCGGCGACCGCCGTGCTGTTCCTGTTCTGGTGGCTGGCGACGGCGATGGCGGGCGGGTGACCGGGGTGATCGACCACGACGTCCGGCCGGGCAGCTTCTGGGAGCGGCTCGGCCCGGACGACCGGCAGGCGCTGCGGGCGATGGGGCGGCGCACCACCATCCCGCCCGGCGGGACGCTCTGCCACCAGGGGGTCACCGCCGCGTCCGTGTGGGTGGTGTTCAAGGCGGCGCCGCGCGCGGCGAGCAACGCCGTCGCCAAGGAGTTCGTCGACTCCAGCGAGGGCGACGAGTCGATCATCGACCTGTTCGGTTCGGGCGACCTGGTCGGCGCGCTCGGGGCGTGGGGGCACCCCGAGCGCGGCACCGTCGCGGCGCTCGACCACGTCGAGGCGCTGCGCGTGGACCGCCGCAGGTTCCGCGGCCTGCTCGCCGCGAACCCGCAGGTCGCCGAGGCGATGATGCACGCGGTGTCGGAGAGCGTCGGGTACGGCGGGCGGCGCCACGCGGTGCGGGCCGCCGAGCACCCGCAGCGCCTCGCCTACCACCTGCTGGAGCTGGCGCACCGGTTCGGCGTGCGCACCGCGCGCGGGACGGAGATCCCGCTGCGGCTCAGCCAGGCGGAGCTGGCGAACTGGGCCGGGATCTCCCGCGAGACGCTGGTGCGCTGGTTCCGGCTGTGGCGGCAGAAGGGCATCATCGACCGCCGGCCGCGGCCGCTGACCGTCCTCGACCCCGAGAAGCTGCGCCGCGCCGCGAGCCCGTGGGGCGACGAGTGGCCGGCGATCGAGACGGAGCCGGACGGCCCGGCGGGCGCCCCGCAGGCCCGCCCGGAGCAGGACGGGCCGTCCGGGCTGGCCGCGCGGACGCCGGCCGGGCTGGGCGCGGCCCGCGGGGAGCCGCCGGTGCGCCTGCCCGCCGACAACCCGTTCTTCGCCGGCCGGGCGGTCAGCCTCGGCAAGCTGGACCTGCTCGTCGCGCAGGCGGAGTGGCCGCGCGCCGTGATCGTCCAGGGGATGGCGGGGGTCGGGAAGACGACGCTCGCGCTGCACTGGGCGCACCGGGTCGTCGACCGGTTCCCCGACGGGGTGGTGTTCGCGGACCTGCGCGGCACCACCCGCAGCCCCGTCACGCCCGCGGAGGCGATGGGGCAGGTGCTGCGCGCCGCCGGCGTCCCGGGCGACCAGGTCCGCAGCACCGAGGCGGAGCTGGCCGCGCAGTGCCGGTCGCTGCTCGCCGACCGGCGGATGCTGCTGATCCTCGACGACGCGGCGCGGCCGGAGCAGATCAGGCCGCTGGTCGGGGCGATGGCGTCCGGCCTGGCGGTGGTGACGAGCCGGCGGCGGCTGCCCGCGCTGCTGGAGGGCGCCGACGTCCGCGCCCTGGAGCTCCGGGAGATGGTCACCCAGGAGGCCGTGGACCTCATCTCCAACGTGCTCGGCCCGGCCGACGCGCGCGTCCGCGAGGAGCGCAGGGCGGTGGCCCGGCTCGCCCGCGAGTGCGGGCACCTCCCGCTGGCGCTGTCGGTGATGGCCGGCCGGCTGGCGGAGAACCCCGGCGAGTCGATCGCCGGGACCGTCCGGGAGCTGGCCGAGAGCGACGCGCAGGCCGCCTCGTCCTACGGGACGCCCCTGCCCGGCGCGCCGGACGGGCCGCCGCCCGACGCGCCGCCGCCGGACGGGCCGGGACGGGCCGGGGCGCGGCCGGTCGGCACGGAGGCCGGCGGCGTCGGGCTGACCGGCATCGAGCTGCACGAGGGGCCGGGGCACGGTCCCGCCGGCCCCGGGCTGCGCGGCGTGCTCGACCCGACGTTCGACGTCGCGTACCGCAGCCTGCGCCGCGACCACCGGGAGGCGTTCCGGGTGCTGGGCCTCGTCGCGGGCCCCGACTTCACCCCGGCCGCGCTCGCGGCGCTGCGGGACGGGACGGCGGACGAGGCGCGCGAATGCCTGGAGGGCCTGCGGCAGGCGTACCTCGTGCACGACGTCGCGCCCGGGCGGTACCGGATGCACGACCTGCTGCGCGACTTCGCCCGGGACCGGGGCCTGGCCGAGGACGCCGACAGCGACCGGCTCGCCGCGCAGCGCCGGCTGCTCGCCGGGTACCTCGCCGAAGCGCGCGCGGCGGGGGACGCGCTGGCCGGTCGGCGCCGCCCGGCCGTCCGCCGGGACCGGTGGCCGGACGGGGCGCGGGGGCGCCCGTCCGCCCCGCCCGGAGCGGGCGCGGCGGCGGGGGCCGGGCGGGCGGTGGCGCTGGCGTGGTTCGAGGCCGAGCGGCGCAACCTGGTCGCCGCCGTGCACCAGGCGGCCCGCCTCGGCCTGCACCGCACCTGCTGGGAGCTGGCGGACGCGCTGTTCGACTTCCAGGAGTTCCGCCGCTACAGCGAGGACAACATCGCCGTCCACCAGGCGGGCCTGCACGCGGCCCGCACGGAGGAGGACTGGGCGGCCGCCGCCGTCATGCTGCACAACCTGGCGGTGGCGCACTTCGAGGCGGGCGGCTCCGTCCAGGCGATCGGGTACGGGGAGGACGCGCGGCGCGCGTTCCGGACCGTCGAGCCGCCCGACCGCTACGGCGAGGCGGCCGCGCTCGCCGCGCTCGCCGACGTGCACGTGTCGCTCGGCCGGTACCTGACGGCGATCGAGCACGCGCGCCGGGCGCTGGACGTCCACCGGGAGATGGACGACCGCGGCGGCCTCGCGAAGGACCACGACACGCTGGCCCGCGCCCGTCTCGGGCTCGGCGACTACGAGGTGGCGCTGGACCACGCGGGGGAGGCGCTGAAGGTGCGCCGCCGGATCGGCGACCAGCCCGGGGTGGCGGAGACGCTCCTGACCATCGCGCAGGTGCACCGCCGCCTCGGGAACGTCCACGAGGCCGTCTCGCACGCGCTGGAGGCGCTCTACATCCGCCAGGACATGGCGGACGGGCACGGCGCCGCGCAGGCGCTCACCGAGCTGGCCCGGATGAACGCCTCCCTGGGACTGCGCGAGATGGCGCTGCGGGACGCCGAGCAGGCGCTGCGGACCTATCAGGCACTGGGCGCCCGCCACGGGGAGGCGCGCGCGCTGACCACCCTGGGCATGCTGACGTGCGACGCCGCCCGGTACCCGGAGGCGTTCACCTACTGCGGGCAGGCGCTGCGCCTGCACCGCGACATCGGCGACCGGCACGGCGAGGCGGAGACCGTCGCGCAGATCGGCATCGTCCACTGGCGGCTCGGCCGCTACCGCGAGGCCCGCGAGCACCTGCTGCGCGCCCTGGAGATCCGCCGCGAGATCGGCGACCAGCACGGCGAGGCGCACGACCTGGAGCACCTGTCGGTGGTCATGCGCCGGCTCGGCCGCCCCCAGGAGGCGTTCGTCCTCGGCCTGGAGGCGCTCGACCTGTGGCACGGGCTCGGCGCGCAGAGCGGCATGGCCGGGACCCTCGGCAGCCTCGCCCGCACCTACCTGCGGCTGGGCCTGCCCGAGGACGCCGAGCGCGCCGCCGGGCAGGCGCTGCGGATCCGGCGGGCCGGCGGCGACTGGTACGGCATGGGCGTCGGCATGGACACCTTCGCCGCCGTGCTGCGCCGCAGCGGACGCCCCGAGGAGGCGCTGGAGATGGAGCTGGAGGCGCTGCGCGTCCTCGGCGAGGTCGGCGACCGGCACAGCGAGGCGACCGCGCTGGTCCACCTCGCCGCCATCCACCTGGACCTCGGCCGCGCCGCCGAGGCCCGCGCGACCGGGGCGCGGGCGCTGCGGGCGGCCACCGAGGTCGGCGACGCCCGCGAGCAGGCGTACGCGCTGCACGCCATGGCCCGCGCGTGCCAGCTGCTCGGCGAGCACGCGCCCGCCTGCGAGCACTTCGAGGCCGAGATCGCGATCCGCCGCGACATGGACGATCATGGTGGCCGGCGGGTCGCGCTCGAACTGCAGGCGCGGTCGCGGAAGGCGCTCGGCGACGAGGCCGGCGCGGCCGACTGCGCCCGGCGCATCGGGGCGCTGGACAAGTGGCTCGCCTCGGACAGGTCGCTTGACATGTGACGAACTACGCGGTCCATCGGCGTACCGCCGCGTTCACTGGACTCGGGCGCCCCGTGAGGCGGGACCTCGCGGCGCGGGGAGCCCCGCCGGGTCGCGCGAGGAGGGCGAGATGGCACCCGCACCGTTCTGGGACGCGCTGCCGGGGGCGGCGCGGGAGGCGCTGCGCCGCACCGGCGCCCCCGCCGTGATCCGGCCCGGGGCGTTCCTGACGCGCGAGCACACCCGCGCGTCGCAGGTCTTCGTGCTGCGGACCGGTGCGGTCAAGGTGTGGGCGGACCGGGACGGCGACATCGCGATCCTCGACGTCCTCGGGCCCGGCGACCTCGTCGGCGAGCTGGAGGCGGCGGACGGCGGCGTCCGGCACGCCAACGTCGAGGCGCTCACCCGCGTCGAGGCGCTGGTGCTGCCCGCCGACCGGTTCCGCGGTGTCCTGGACGCCCACCCCGGGTCGGCATGGGCGGTCGCCGCCGTCCTCGCCGAGCGGCTCCGCGACGCCAACGAGTTGCGCGTCGCCCACTTCCCCGACGACGCCGAGCGGCGGCTCGCCGGCCGGCTGCTGCGGCTCGCCGCCCGGTTCGGGGCGCCGCTGAAGGAGGACGGCGCCGACGGCGTCGCCGCGCCGGACGACGCCGTCCGGATCGAGGTGCCCGTCACGCAGCAGGACCTCGGCCGCTGGGCGGGGATGGGCCGCCGCAAGGTCGCGCAGCTCCTCGCCTCCGACCCGCTGGGCGGCGGCCTCACCGTCGCCCGCGGCGCGATCACCGTCCGCTCGGTGGCCGCGCTGCGCCGCCTGGCCGGCGGTGACGACCCGGGCTAGCCCGGGTCGGTCAGAACCCGGACGGCCGGTGCGGCCACGGCGGCGGGACGGGGACCGGGCCGTCGGGGCGCACCGTCACGCCGGCGCCGTCCGAGCGGCCGCTCAGCCAGCCCAGCAGCGCCCGACCGGACCCGGAGGCCTCCGGTCCGCCCGCCGCCCAGCCGAGGTCGGCGGACTCCCCGGAGTCGGTCGCGGTGATCCGGTACCCGGCCAGCCCGCCGTACCGCCCGGCCGGCAGCGCGGCCAGGTCGGCGAGCGTGGCGGTCAGCGCCCACCGCACGTACGGCTCGGGCCAGTCGGCGGGCCCGTACCCGGCGGCGAGGTCGACGTGGTGCGCCTCCACCTCGTGCCAGCGGCGCAGCACCGTGTACCAGGCGGGGTGCGGCCATCCCGCCATCGCCGCGACGGGAGCGTTCCACGCGTCGTCCGGCAGCGTGCGCACCTGCTCGGCGAACCGCGCCGCCGTCTTCCGCACGTCCTCGGCCAGCTCGTCCGCGCCGCGGCCCGCGCCCGCCTCGATGTCGGCGACGCGGCCCTCCATGCTCGGGTACTGCGGGATCTTCGTGCCCGTCCGCGCCCACTCCAGCAGGTTCCACAGCGAGTCGGCGTTGCGGGCGAGGTGCGTCGCGACGTGCCCGCGGGTCCAGCCCGGGAGCGCCGACGGCCCCCGCAGCTCGTGCTCGGTGAGCCCGGCGATGCGCTCCGCCGCCCGCTCCGCGCCCGCGTCCACCGCGTCGATCGCCAGCCGCCAGGTCTCCATCGCGCCCCCCGCTCTCTGTCGGAGGCACCATCCTGGCGCAGCCGCCGCGCCCGCACCAGAAGGCCCGCGGCGGCCCTCTGGGTGCGTTCCTCCTCGCTCCGGCGCCGCTCCGGGACCACAATGTGGATCATGGAGTACCCCATCTGCGTCACCTGCGGCGTCCAGTACGGCGCTCCCCGCCCCGACTGCCCGATCTGCGAGGACGAGCGCCAGTACGTCGGCTGGGACGGCCAGCGCTGGACGAGCCTGGAGGAACTGCGCGCCGCCGGGCACCGCGGCCGGGTCGAGGAGGAGGGGCCGGACGTCGTCGGCATCGGCACCGAGCCGTCCACCGCCATCGGCCAGCGCGCCCTGCTGGTGCGCGCCCCGTCCGGCAACGTCCTGTGGGACATGGTCACCCACCTCGACGACGACCTGGTCCGTCAGGTCAACGACCTGGGCGGCGTCAGCGCGATCGCGATCAGCCACCCGCACTTCTACGGCTCGATGATCGAATGGGCGCACGCGTTCGACGCGCCCGTGTACATCCATGAGGCCGACCGCCGCTGGGTCGCCCGCCCCGATGACGCGGTCGTCTTCTGGGAGGGCGACACCCACGAGCTGGCCGACGGCCTCACTTTGATCAACGCCGGCGTCCACTTCGACGGCGGCCAGGTCCTGCACTGGCGGGACGCGGGCGCCCTGTTCTCCGGCGACATCCTCACGGTCGTCAACGACCGCGACTGGGTCAGCTTCATGTACAGCTACCCGAACCACATTCCCGAGCGGCCCCGCACCGTCCGCCGGGCCCTGCGGCTGCTGGAGCCCTACCAGTTCGACCGCGTCTACGGCGCCTGGTGGCGGAAGATCGTCTACACCGACGGCAAGAACGCCGTCCGCCGCTCCGCCGACCGCTACCTGTCGTTCGCGCTGGACGACGAGTAGGCCGCGCGGCGGGTCACCCGGCGAGCGCCTCGGTGATCGCCGCCCGGTCCTGGTACTCGCGCCAGTGCACGATGCGGCCGTCCCGCGCCCGGAGCACCACGGCGAAGGCGGCCGACGCCCGCCGGCCGCTCCCCGGCACCGACGCCACCACCGCGTACTCGGCGACGATCACCTCCGGGTCGGCGGTCTCGTGGATCATGACGTCCCGGAACTCCTCGAACGCGATGGGCAGCGCCTCGCGCCCCTGCCGGACCATGGCCGTGACCGCCGCGCGGCCCTCGATCCGCCTGGCGTGGCCCGCGGGCGCGAACGGCATCTCGATCTCGACGTCCTCGGCGAGCATCTCCTCGTCGAACCCGCCCTCGCCCGCGAGGACGTTCCGCTGGAAGCGGGCGAACAGCTCCCGCGGGCTCTGCTCGGACCCCGGTTCCTCGGACAGCGGCGTCTGCTCGGACATGCGTCATCCCTTCGGAGCGGACTAACATGAGTTTGAACTCATCTTGCAAAATATGAGTCGCGACTCATCTTGTCAACGGACGGACGGATGACCCCGGACAAGCCCCTGCGCGCCGACGCCCGGCGCAACCGCGCCCGCATCCTCGCCGCCGCCGAGGAGGTGTTCACCGAGCACGGCGCCGCCGCCTCCACCGAGGAGGTCGCCGCCCGGGCCGGCGTCGCCATCGGCACGGTCTTCCGGCACTTCCCGACCAAGCGCGACCTGCTCGCCGCGATCATGAAGGAGCTCCGGGGGCGCCTCGTCGACCGCGCGGACGCGCTCGTCGCCGGCGGCGATCCCGCCACCGCCTTCTACGAGTACTTCACGTTCCTCGTCGACACCTCGGCGAACATCGGCCCCGTCATCGGCCTGCTCGCCGAGGAGGGCACCGAGATCGAGCCGGGCGACCAGATCATGGCGCTGGCCAACGCCTTCGGCGCCCTGCTGGAGGCCGCCCAGCGCGCCGGGACGGTCCGCGCCGACGCGCGCCTCGACGAGGTCATGGCCCTCGTCACAGCCGCCGGCCACGGCGCCGTCGCCGGCGGCTGGTCCGACGACCTGCGGCGCCGCACCGTCGCGCTCGTCCAGGACGCCCTCCGGCCCCGGTAGGCGGGTTGCGGTGGCGGGTGGTGTTCGAACACGTGTACGGTGCGAGGGTGCCGCCGGGACCGTCCGGAGACGGGTGGGGCGCGGCACGAAATGCGGCGGCGACCGCCGCTGTTAATGACTCGGGGGATTCTGTCGGACCCCCTGGCTAGCCTGGAGAGCGATCTGTCTCTCCCCATCACCGCGCCCAGAAGAGGAACCGGAAGTACGCCGTGCATGACCGACTCATCGTGCGTGGAGCACGCGAGCACAACCTGAAGGACGTCTCGCTCGACCTGCCGCGGGACGCCATGATCGTGTTCACCGGTCTGTCGGGGTCCGGGAAGTCCAGCCTGGCGTTCGACACGATCTTCGCCGAGGGGCAGCGCCGGTACGTCGAGTCGCTGTCGGCGTACGCCCGGCAGTTCCTCGGGCAGATGGACAAGCCCGACGTCGACTTCATCGAGGGCCTGTCCCCGGCGGTGTCGATCGACCAGAAGTCGACCAGCAAGAACCCGCGGTCGACGGTCGGGACGATCACCGAGGTCTACGACTACCTGCGGCTGCTCTACGCCCGGATCGGGCACCCGCACTGCCCCGAGTGCGGCCGGCCGATCAGCCGGCAGGCGCCGCAGCAGATCGTCGACCGGGTGCTGGAGCTGGAGCCCGGCACGCGGTTCCAGGTGCTCGCGCCGGTCATCCGCGGCCGCAAGGGGGAGTACCTCGAGCTGTTCCGCGAGCTACAGTCCAAGGGCTACTCCCGCGCCCTGGTGGACGGTGCGATGATCCGGCTGGACGAGCCGCCGAAGCTGAAGAAGCAGGAGAAGCACGACATCTCCGTCGTGGTCGACCGGCTGTCGGTGAAGGACTCCGCGCGGCAGCGGCTCGCCGACTCGGTGGAGACCGCGCTCGGGCTCGCGGGCGGCACGATCGTCCTCGACTTCGTCGACCTGCCCGAGGACGACGAGAACCGCACCCGGATGTACTCCGAGCACCTGTACTGCCCGTACGACGACCTGTCGTTCGAGGAGCTGGAGCCGCGGTCGTTCTCGTTCAACTCGCCGTACGGCGCCTGCCCGGACTGCACCGGTCTCGGCACCCGCATGGAGGTCGACCCCGAGCTGGTCATCCCGGACGGGGAGCTGACCCTCGGCGAGGGCGCGATCCAGCCGTGGTCGGGCGGGCACGTCAGCGACTACTTCCTGCGCCTGCTGTCCGCGCTGGGCGACGCCATGGGCTTCGACCTGAACACCCCGTGGGACAAGCTGCCCGCCAAGGCCCGCAAGGCGATCCTCAACGGGCACGAGACCCAGGTCCACGTCCGGTACAAGAACCGGTACGGCCGCACGCGGTCGTACTACACGGCCTACGAGGGCGTGATCCCCTACATCCAGCGGCGGCACGCCGAGTCCGAGAGCGACTCCAGCCGGGAGCGGTTCGAGGGCTACATGCGGGAGATCCCGTGCCCGACCTGCGAGGGCGCCCGGCTGAAGCCGGTCGTCCTGGCGGTCACCATGGGCGGGATGTCGATCGCCGAGGTCGCGGCCATGCCGATCGGCGAGGCCGCGAAGTTCCTGCTGGCGATGGAGCTGAACGAGCGCGAGAAGCACATCGCCGAGCGGGTGCTGAAGGAGATCAACGCCCGGCTCGGGTTCCTGCTCGACGTCGGCCTGGACTACCTGACGCTCGACCGCGCGTCCGCGACGCTGGCGGGCGGCGAGGCGCAGCGCATCCGGCTCGCGACGCAGATCGGGTCCGGCCTCGTCGGTGTGCTGTACGTGCTGGACGAGCCGTCGATCGGCCTGCACCAGCGCGACAACCACCGGCTGCTGGAGACGCTGATCCGGCTCCGCGACATGGGCAACACGCTGATCGTCGTCGAGCACGACGAGGACACCATCGCCGCCGCGGACTGGGTGGTCGACATCGGCCCGCGCGCCGGCGAGCACGGCGGCGAGATCGTGGTGTCCGGCACGGTGGACGACCTGCTGAAGTCCGAGCGCTCGCTGACGGGCGCGTACCTGTCGGGCCGCCGGTCGATCGAGGTGCCGGAGATCCGCCGCCCGCGCACTCGGGGCCGCGAGGTCACGGTGAAGGGCGCGCAGCAGAACAACCTGCGGAACGTGGACGTGGCGTTCCCGCTGGGCGTGCTGACCGCGGTGACGGGCGTGTCCGGGTCCGGCAAGTCGACGCTGGTCAACGACATCCTGTACAACTCGCTGGCCAAGCAGCTGAACGGCGCGAAGACCGTCCCCGGCAAGCACCGGCGGGTGAACGGCGTCGACCAGCTCGACAAGGTCGTGCACGTCGACCAGTCGCCGATCGGGCGGACGCCGCGCTCCAACCCGGCGACCTACACCGGCGTGTTCGACCACATCCGCAAGCTGTTCGCGCAGACGACCGAGGCGAAGGTGCGCGGCTACCAGCCGGGCCGGTTCTCCTTCAACGTCAAGGGCGGCCGCTGCGAGAACTGCTCCGGCGACGGCACCATCAAGATCGAGATGAACTTCCTGCCGGACGTCTACGTCCCGTGCGAGGTGTGCCACGGCGCCCGCTACAACCGGGAGACGCTCGAGGTCCACTACAAGGGCAAGACGATCTCCGAGGTGCTCGACATGCCGATCGAGCAGGCCACCGAGTTCTTCGAGCCGATCAAGGCGATCCACCGGCACCTGAACACCCTGAACGAGGTCGGCCTCGGCTACGTCCGGCTGGGGCAGCCGGCGCCGACGCTGTCGGGCGGCGAGGCGCAGCGCGTCAAGCTGGCCGCCGAGCTGCAGAAGCGCTCCACCGGCCGGACGATCTACGTGCTGGACGAGCCGACCACCGGCCTGCACTTCGAGGACATCCGCAAGCTCCTCGGCGTGCTGAACGGCCTGGTCGACAAGGGCAACACGGTGATCGTGATCGAGCACAACCTCGACGTGATCAAGACCGCGGACTGGATCGTCGACATGGGCCCGGAGGGCGGGTCGCGCGGCGGCACCGTCGTCGCCACCGGCACCCCGGAGGACGTGGCGAAGGTCGAGGGCAGCCACACCGGCCAGTTCCTCGCCAAGATCCTCGGCTGACCCGACCCGACCCGCCCAGGCCCGGCCCGGTCCCGCCGGGGCCGGGGCCGGGCGCTCGGGGCGGTCCGGCCCGGTGGGTCGGTGCGGGGCGCCGCGACGCGTCCAGGATCATGGGGGCATGACCAACGAAGTGACGCCCGGAGCCCCACGCGACGACGCGGGGTCCGCCGGGACAGGGGGGCTCGCCCGCCGGACGGTGCTGTACGGCGCGGGCGCGGCGGGCGCCGCGCTCCTCGCGGCGGGATGCGCGGCGAACCAGAACAAGGAGCCGAAGGACCTCAGCGGCAAGGAGGTCGCGAAGGCGGCCGACATCCCGGTGGGCGGCGGCAGGACGATCGCCGACAGCAAGGTGGTCGTGACGCAGCCTCGGCAGGGCGCGTTCAAGGCGTTCTCCGCGATCTGCACCCACCAGGGCTGCCTCGTGAACAAGGTGGCCAACGGTGTGATCAAGTGCCCGTGCCACGGCAGCGAGTTCAAGATCGCCGACGGCTCCGTCGCGCACGGCCCGGCCTCCCGCCCGCTGAAGGAGTACCCGGTGCAGGTGAAGAACGGCGGCATCGTCATCAGCTGACCGCCCCGGCCGGACGCCCCCGGAGATCATCGTTTTGGTTCGGATTTGAACCGACGCCGCTCCCGCACCGTACTCCCTGGTGACGCAGGGAGACGGGAACCGAGTTCAGCGGAGGGCGGAGACGATGCCACAGCAGTCCGAGACGCGGGCGGACGCGACCGATCAGCAGGCCGGGCCCGCGGCCGGAGAGCCGCCGGCCGGGCCGGCCGAGGCCGGCGCCGCCGAGGGCCCGGCGCCGGCCTCGGGCGGGTCGCGCCGCGGCCTGCTCATCGGGGCGGGGCTCGCGGGCGTCGCCGGGCTGGCGGCCGCGTGCGGCGGGTCGTCCGGCGGCGGTGACAGCGCGGACGGCGGCAGCGGCGGGGGCGGCGGGGGCGGGGGAGCGCTCGCCTCGACCGGTGACATCCCGGTCGGCGGCGGCAAGGTCTTCGAGTCGGAGAAGGTCGTGGTGACCCAGCCGACGCAAGGGGAGTTCAAGGCGTTCTCGGCGACCTGCACCCACCGCGGCTGCACCGTCGGGTCGGTGTCCGGCGGCACGATCAACTGCCCGTGCCACGGCAGCAAGTTCAAGATCTCCGACGGGTCGGTGGCGCGCCCGCCGGCGGACAAGCCGCTCGAGGAGAAGAAGATCACCGTGCAGGGCGGGAAGATCAGCCTCGCCTGAGCGACACCGCTCCGGACCTCGTCCGCGCCGGGCCGCCGCCGTCCTCGGCGGAGGCCCGGACGTGGTCGTCGACCTCGCCGCCCCGCATCTCGCGGTCCCGGGCGCGGGGATCGGTCGCGGTGATGTCGGCGGCCTCGTCGTCCGGCCCGTCGTCCGGCCCGTCGTCCGGCCCGTCGTCCGGCCCGTCGTCCGGCCCTCGGCCCGGCCCGTCGGCGCCGCTCCTCCGGGCGTCGGCGAGGTCGTCGTCCGTGCGGAAGCGGGGGAGCGCCTGGGGATGGTGCTCGCGGATGTAGGCGATGAGGTGCTCGCGGACGTCGCAGCGCAGGTCCCAGGCGCTCGCCGAGTCCGCGGCGCTCATCAGCGCCCGCATCGTGACCAGGCCGTTCGGCTGGACGTCCACGGCCTGCAGCACCCATTCGCGGCGGTCCCACAGCGGGTTCTCCTGCAGCATCGCGTACAGCTCGGTGCGCAGCTCCTCGATCGGGACGGTCCAGTCGACGTGCAGCTCCACCGAGCCGATCACCCGGCTGGTGTGCCGGGTCCAGTTCTCGAACGGCTGCTCGGTGAAGTAGGAGACGGGCAGGATGAGCCGCCGGTCGTCCCACAGCCGGACGACGACGTACGACAGCGTCAGCTCCTCGACGCGCCCCCACTGGCCCTGCACGACCACCACGTCGTCGAGCCGGAGCGCGTCGCTGAAGGCGATCTGCAGGCCGGCGAGCAGGTTGCCCAGCGTCGGCCGGGCCGCGATCCCGACGACCAGCCCGGCGACCCCCGCGGACGCCAGCACCCCCGCGCCGACCGCCCGCACGGCCGGGAACGTGAACAGCGCGGCGCCGACGGCCAGGATGACGACGACCAGGGCGGCGATGCGGCGCAGCAGCATCATCTGGGTGCGGGCGCGCCTGGCCCGCCGGTTGCGCTCGCCCTCGATCCGCATCAGCCGGGCGAGCGGCGGGTCCGTGAGGGCGTAGGTGATGCGCAGCACCAGCCAGGTGGTGACGCCGATCACCGCGATGCGCATGACGTGCCGGACGAGCCCGTCGGAGTGGTCGTTCATGTGCTGGTACGGCATCGCGGTGCTCGCGCTGACCACCACGGCGAACGCGAAGGCCGGCGCGGTGCAGCGCCGGGCGACCCGGCCGACGCTCGGCCAGTGCCTCGACAGCGGTCCGGCCAGCAGGCGCCGGCCCCCCTCCACGATCACGACGGACACCCCGACGACGACGGCGAACGTGATCCAGGCCCACAGCGCGGACACCTGCGGTACGACCTCCTCCGAGCGTGCGAAAAACCCGACCGGACGTCTCTTTCCACTCCCATTACGAACATCCGCCCAAAATGGGGAGATCTCCATCACCCCAGGCCAGGACGTCCGGGCGCGCCGGGTGTCGGCGGCGCCCACTAGGCTTCATGATGTGGCAGATCCGGCGACCTACCGACCCGCACCGGGCTCCATTCCGGAGTCTCCCGGGGTGTACCGATTCCGTGACGAGCACGGCCGGGTCATCTACGTGGGCAAGGCCAAGAGCCTGCGCTCGCGGCTGAACTCCTACTTCGCCGACTTCTCCGCGCTGCACCCGCGCACGCAGACCATGGTGCAGACCGCGGCCCGGGTCGACTGGACCGTGGTCGGCACCGAGGTCGAGGCCCTCCAGCTCGAATACTCCTGGATCAAGGAGTTCGACCCCCGGTTCAACGTCCGTTACCGCGACGACAAGTCCTATCCCTATCTCGCGGTCACCCTCAACGAGGAGTTCCCGAGGGTGATGGTGATGCGGGGCGCCAAGCGGAAGGGCGTGCGCTACTTCGGGCCGTACTCCCACGCATGGGCGATCCGGGAGACGGTCGACCAGCTCCTGCGCGTGTTCCCCGTCCGCACCTGCAGCGCCGGGGTGTTCAAGCGCCAGCACCAGCTCGACCGGCCCTGCCTGCTCGGCTACATCGGCAAGTGCTCGGCGCCGTGCGTCGGGCGCGTCTCCCCGGACGAGCACCGCCTGCTCGCCGAGGACTTCTGCGACTTCATGGCCGGCAACACCAGCCGGTTCATCAAGCGCCTCGAACGCGACATGCGCGAGGCCGCCGCGTCGCAGGAGTACGAGCGCGCCGCCCGGCTCCGCGACGACATCCGCGCGCTGGAGCGGGCCCTGGAGAAGCAGGCGGTCGTGCTGGCCGACACCACCGACTGCGACATGATCGCCTTCGCCGAGGACGAGCTGGAGGCGGCCGTCCAGGTGTTCTACGTGCGCGGCGGCCGGATCCGCGGGCAGCGCGGCTGGGTGGTCGACAAGGTCGAGGAGGTCACCACCGCCGACCTCGTCGAGAACTTCCTGATCCAGATCTACGGGGAGAGCGAGTCGGTGCCCCGCGAGGTCCTCGTCCCGGCGCTGCCGCCGGACGCCGACGCGATGACCGAGCTGCTGGCCGAGCAGCGCGGCGGGCCCGTCCACCTGAGGGTCCCGCAGCGCGGCGACAAGAAGACCCTGCTGGAGACGGTCGCCCGCAACGCCCACGAGGCGCTCAAGCAGCACAAGACGCGCCGCGCGTCCGACCTCACCACCCGCAGCCGGGCGCTGCAGGAGCTCCAGGAGGCCCTGGAGCTGGACGAGGCGCCGCTGCGGATCGAGTGCTACGACGTGTCCAACCTGCAGGGCACCAACGTGGTGGCGTCCATGGTCGTGTTCGAGGACGGGCTGGCCCGCAAGAGCGAGTACCGCCGGTTCACGATCAAGGCGGTCGAGGGGCAGGACGACGTCCGCTCCATCCACGAGGTGATCACCCGGCGGTTCCGGCGCTACCTCGCCGAGAGCGAGAAGATGGGCGAGCTGGACACGCTCGGCGACCCGGAGGACGGCGCGGAGGAGGGCGCGCACCAGCCGATCGACCCGGAGACCGGCAAGCCGCGCAAGTTCGCCTACCCGCCGCAGCTCGTGCTCGTCGACGGCGGCCCGCCGCAGGTCGCCGCCGCGCAGCGGGCGCTGGACGAGCTCGGCGTCGACGACATCGCCGTCTGCGGCATCGCCAAGCGGCTGGAGGAGCTGTGGCTGCCCGGCGAGGACGACCCGGTGATCCTGCCGCGCAACAGCGAGGGCATGTTCCTGGTCCAGCGGGTCCGCGACGAGGCGCACCGCTTCGCGATCACCTTCCACCGGCAGCGGCGTTCCAAGGCCATGACGGTGAGCGAACTCGATAGTGTTCCGGGTCTGGGCCCGTCGCGGCGTGCGGCCCTGCTGAAGCACTTCGGCTCGGTGAAGCGGCTGAAGGAGGCCACGCCCGAGCAGGTCGCGGAGGTCCCCGGCATCGGGCTGCGCAGCGCGGAGGGCATCGTCGCGGCGCTGCACGGGGCGTCCGTCCCGGCGCGCCGCGCCGGAGGCGGCGGCGCGGGGGACGGCGGGGCCGGCGCCGGGACCGCCGCGGACGAAACGGCCCGGGGGCGGAACGGGGCCGGCGGGGGCCGGCGGCCCGACGAGGGCCGGAAGGCCGACGGGGAGCACGGGGGGAAGCGGACATGACCAGCGAGTCAAAGATTCCGGACATCGTCATCGTCACGGGGATGTCGGGGGCGGGCCGCAGCACCGCGGCCAAGTCCCTGGAGGACCTCGACTGGTACGTGGTCGACAACCTGCCGCCGGGGCTGCTGGCCACCATGGCCGACCTCGGCGGCCGGGTGAAGGACGCGGTGCCGCGCATCGCCGTGGTCGTCGACGTGCGCAGCCGCGCGTTCACCGACGACCTGCACTCCTCGATCGCCGAGCTGGAGGCGCGCGGCGTCCACCCCCGCGTGGTGTTCCTGGAGGCGAACGACGCCGATCTCGTGCGCCGCTTCGAGAGCGTCCGCCGCCCGCATCCGCTGCAGGGCGACGGCCGCCTCGTCGACGGCATCGCCCGCGAGCGCGAGCTCGTCCGGGAGGTCCGCGCCGAGGCCGACCTGGTGATCGACACCAGCGGGCTGAACGTGCACGAGCTGCGCAACAAGATCATCGGGTTCTTCGGCAACGACACCGGCGAGTCGAGCCTGCGCGCCACCGTGGTGTCGTTCGGCTACAAGTACGGGCTGCCCGTCGACGCCGACCTCGTCGTCGACTGCCGGTTCCTGCCGAACCCGCACTGGGTGCCCGAGCTGCGCCCGAAGACCGGCCGGGACGCCGCCGTCCGCGACTACGTGCTCGGCCAGCGCGGCGCCAAGGAGTTCCTCGACGCCTACGCCGAGGTGCTCCGGCTGCTCGCCGACGGGTACGAGCGCGAGGGCAAGCACTACGTCACGCTCGCCGTGGGATGTACCGGCGGCAAACACCGTAGTGTTGCCATGGCGGAACAGATCGCCGCCCGGCTGCGGGACGAGGGCATCGAGGTGCAGGTCGCCCATCGTGACCTCGGCCGCGAATGAGACCCGCGGCGCTGCCGGGTCCCGGACGGAGAGAGAAACGAACGCGTTGAAGCCTCTCGGCCCGAAGGTCGTCGCGCTCGGCGGCGGTCACGGCCTGTACGCCTCGCTGTCGGCGCTGCGGCGCGTCACCGACCGGCTCACCGCCGTCGTCACCGTGGCCGACGACGGCGGCTCCAGCGGCCGGCTCCGCCGCGAGCTGGGCGTCCTGCCGCCCGGCGACCTGCGGATGGCGCTCGCCGCGCTGTGCGGCGACGACGAGTGGGGCCAGACCTGGCGGGACGTCGTCCAGCACCGGTTCCGCAGCGAGGGCGACCTGCAGGGGCACGCCGTCGGCAACCTGCTGATCGTCGCGCTGTGGGAGCTGCTCGGCGGCGACGCCCCCGACGGCGCTCCCGGCGGGGCCGGCCCCGGCTCCACCGTCGCCGGGCTCGACTGGGTCGGCCGGCTGCTCGGCGCTCACGGCCGGGTCCTGCCGATGGCCGCCGTCCCGATGGACATCGTCGCCGAGGTCCGCGGCGCCGACCCCGCCCGCCCCGACGAGATCACCTACGTCAAGGGGCAGGTCGCGTGCGCCAGCACGCCCGGCTCCGTGCTCGGCGTCTCGCTCGTCCCCGCCGACCCGCCCGCCTGCCCCGAGGCGCTCGCCGCCGTCGACGACGCCGACTGGATCGTGTTCGGCCCGGGGTCCTGGTTCACCAGCGTCCTGCCGCACCTGAAGGTCCCCGCGCTCGCCCGCGCGCTGACCTCCAGCCGCGCCCGCCGCGTCGTCGCGCTGAACCTCGCGCCGCAGCCCGGCGAGACCGACGACTTCTCCCCCCAGACGCATCTGGAGGTCCTCCAGGCGCACGCCCCCGACCTGCGCGTCGACGTCGTCCTCGCGGACGCCGGCGTCGTGGAGGACACCGACGCGCTCGACAAGGCCGTCCGGCGGCTCGGCGGGCGCCTCGTCCTGTCGCAGGTGGCCGCCGACGACGGCTCGCCGCGTCATGAACCCGCCCGTCTGGCCCAAGCCTTCGTACAGATATTCAGTGACTGACGACCCGGCGGGCCGCGATCGGCCACACTGCTGGAAGTCCGATAGGGGGAGGGTTCATCTATGGCGATGACCGGTGTGGTGAAGGACGAGCTGAGCAGGCTCACGGTCATGAAGCCGTGCTGCCGCAAGGCGGAGGTCTCGACGCTGCTGCGCTTCGCGGGGGGTCTGCACCTGGTCAGCGGGCGCATCGTGATCGAAGCGGAGATCGACACCAACGTGGCGGCGCGCCGCCTCATCAAGGACATCTCCGAGGTGTTCGGGCACACCTCCGAGGTCGTCGTGCTCGCGCCGAGCGGCCTGCGCAAGGGCAACCGGTACGTGGTCCGGGTGTTCCGGGACGGCGAGTCGCTCGCCCGGCAGACCGGCCTCATCGACAACAACGGGCGCCCCGTCCGCGGCCTGCCCCGGCACGTCGTCGCCGGCGCCGCGTGCGACGCCGAGTCCGCCTGGCGCGGCGCGTTCCTCGCGCACGGCTCCCTCACCGAGCCCGGCCGATCGATGTCCCTCGAGGTGACCTGCCCCGGCCCGGAGGCCGCGCTCGCCCTGGTCGGCGCCGCCCGCCGCCTGAAGATCCACGCCAAGGCCCGCGAGGTCCGCGGCGTCGACCGGGTCGTCGTCCGCGACGGCGACGCGATCAGCGCGCTGCTCACCCGGCTCGGCGCGCACGGCGCCGTGCTCGCCTGGGAGGAGCGCCGGATGCGCCGCGAGGTCCGCGCCACCGCCAACCGGCTCGCCAACTTCGACGACGCCAACCTGCGCCGCTCCGCCCGCGCCGCCGTCGCCGCCGGCGCCCGCGTCGCCCGCGCCCTGGAGATCCTCGGCGACGACGCCCCCGAGCACCTCGTCAACGCGGGCCGCCTCCGCCTGGAGCACAAGCAGGCGTCCCTGGAGGAGCTCGGCCAGCTCGCCGACCCGCCCCTCACCAAGGACGCTATCGCCGGCCGTATAAGGCGTCTGCTCGCCATGGCGGACAAGCGCGCCGGCGACCAGGGCATCCCCGGCACCGAGGCCAACCTCACGGCCGACATGCTGGCGCCGTAGGCCGCCCAGGGGGCAGCGCGGCGGCGTCAGCGGAGGCGGTGTCAGCGGAGGCGGCGGAGCGTGCCGTCCGGGGCCGTCTCGAAGACGAGGGCGTGACGGGAGAACGCCGCCTCGACGTGGACGCCGCCGCCCGGCAGGGAGCGGGTCCGGACGCTCGGTCGTTCCGTGCCGCGGACGGGGGCGATGAGCGTCAGCATCCGGACGTGCGGTCCCTGCGCGGGGAGCGAGACGACCGGCGCGGGGACCATCGTGCGCTCGGCCGGGGCGATCCAGCCCTGCGGCGGGCTCAGGGAGCCCCGGACCACCCGCGCGGGCCGCACCGCCGTGCCCGGCAGCGGGATCCGCAGGAAGTGCACGCGGAGCTGCCCTGCGGCGGCCGCGGCGCCCGTCCCGTCCGGGACGGCGGTGAAGGCGGCGGGCAGGTGCCAGAGCTGCTCGACGGGGTGGCCCGCGGCCGGGGCCGGCGCGGTGGAGTCCACGGAGTCCAGCACCACCAGCGCGTCGGGGTCGGACGCGGCGAGGACCGAGCGGGTTCGGGACGTCCCGGTGAAGGCGGTGTCGGAGAGCCGGAACGTGTCGGCGCCGTGCCGGAAGCGGTGTCCGGTCAGCGCCGTCGCGGCATCCTCGCGGAACGGCGCGCCGCGCACCACGAGCGTGCTGTGCGCCTCGGGGGAGGCCAGCCACGCGCGCCAGGGCTTGTCGCTGTAGCCGATGTGGCCGCTCGGGACGAGAATGTCCCGGCCGAGCGCGTGGAAGGTCAGCTCCATGTGGTCGTCCTGCCCGTGCGCGTACCGGCCGGGACCGAACCGCGCCGTGTAGGACATCTCGTCGGTGTAGGCGCGGCTCCGGCCGCCCCATCCAGAGCGGCCCATCACGTATCCGGCCCTGTAGACGCGCGCCCGATCGGCGGGCGGCGTGCCCTTCCTGCCCTGCGTCGCGACGTACTCCAGCGGGCCGTCGCCCGAGGAGCCGAGGGTGGATGCCCTGCCCGCGAAGGATTCGCCGATCTGCAGCAGGTCGCCGCCGGGGGTGGTCTGGAAGGCGATGAACTCGTCCAGCAGCGCGAGCCGGCGGCCGATCTCCGGCGGCGCGGACCGGCCGCATCCGCGCATCACCCGGAGCGCCAGCCGCCACCTGCTCCGGTTGTAGACGGCGTAGTGCGCGGACTGCTCGTTGCCGGCGCCGTCCGCGTCGACCGCCGGAAGCCCGCCGTCGGGCGGGTCGAGAATCGCAGCAAGGAGCCGGTTCCGGCCGAGGGCGGCGAGGTCGTCGCGGCCGATGGCGCAGCCCGCCGCCATGAGGATCATCGACTCGTCGGTGCCGTGGTTCCAGGGCCCGGAGTAGTGCTCGGGACGGGCGAGCCACCGCGCGTGCTCGGCGATCGCGTCGTCCAGCCACCGGCCGGTCGCGTACTCGCGCAGGCAGACGAGGGTGGCGAGGCGGAACTTGGTGGCCTCGGCGATCGCCTGCCGGCGGTCCGCGCGGAACCGTCCGGGGCGGTCGTTGCCGGCGAGCCAGTCCCGCGCGATGCCCGTCGCGGTGTCGAGGGCGGCGCGGTCTCCTGTCCGCGCGTAGGCGCCGATGAGGCCGCCGAGCCATTCGAGGGAGTGGAACCAGAGCTGCCAGGTCCGGTCGCCGTAGGGGTCGAGGCTCCAGTCGACGCGGGTGCCGGCGGCGACGCGGACCGGGGCGGCGCCGGGGACCCGGAACCGGCCCGCGCGGACCTCCGCCGCCGGGTTCAGCCTGTTCAGGCCGTTGAACCCGATGCACATCCCCTTGTACGGCGCCGTCCGCGCCGCCGCGGGCTTGCGCGCCGCCGGCGCGGCGGGCCCGCCCGGCGCGGACGTGAGCCCGCAGCAGGCGAGCAGCGGCAGCATGAGGGCGGTGCTCCCCGCGCCGTAGAGTCTCCCCCGAGATGTGAGCACGTCCCTGAGATACCCGGGGGTGCTCTCCGCTCGACGCCGCTCCGTGAAGGGTGCGTGAACGTCCGGCGACGGAACGGAACAGGGACCGTCCACCCGCCGGGCGGTGACCGCGCCGGGGTTCAGGTCTTGCGGAGGTCGCCTCTGAGGATGCGGTGGATCAGGTCGTCGCGGAGCTGGCCGTAGCCGGTCTCGGCCCAGACGCTGCGGGCCGGGTCGGCCTCGAAGTAGGGGACGTCCCGGCCGTCGCGCCGGTCCATGAGCATGTCCGGGGTCTCGCGGGCGCGGGCGGCGCGCGCGCAGGCGCGGCACGCGCGCACGTGGAGGCGGCGGCGGGAGCCGAGCGGCCGCCAGTCGATCTCGGCGGGGCCGTCGCCGTGCAGCGGGTTGAAGAAGCACAGCGGGCTCGGCGGCACCTCGGGTTTCCCGTCGGCGAGCGCGCGGGCGGAGGCGAGGGCGTCGCGGCCCTGGTCGAGCAGGACGAGCACGCCGGCGAGGTCCGGGACGCCCCTGGCCTCGTCGAGGGTCTTCGCCGCGGCCTGGTAGGCGTCGAGGGCCCGGGTCATGAGGGCCCCGGCGCGCTCGCCGCCGGGCGCCGTCGCGCCGTCCAGCAGCTCCCCGAAGGCGATGACCTCGCGGGACGCCTGCTCGCGCAGCTGGTCCTCGCTCGCCTTGCCGGCGGTGGCGAACACGGTGCGCGGCAGCAGCAGGCCCTCGCCGGCGGCGCGGCGTACGGCCGCCATGCGGCGGCGACGCCACAGCAGGACGCCCGCGACGGCGGCGACCGCGACGCCGGCGCCGCCCGCGGCGAGCGGCACCGCTAGGCCGGCGCCGCCGTCGTCCTTCTTCGGCTTGGGCGCGGACGACTTCAGGTGCGCCTGGTACTTGCGGTCGATCTCCGCGGACTCCTGCTTGTAGACCTTCGTCGCGGTGCCGGAGGCGATCAGGTCGGTGAAGCGGGTGAGCCGCGCCGCGAGGGAGGCGCCGTCCAGCGAGTCGTCCCAGTTCACGGCCCAGGCGGCGTCGTCGGCGGCGTGGTCGCCGCCCCACTCGTGCCCCATCAGCTCGTCGGTGGACTCGTGGAAGGTGACGAAGATCCCGTCCCGGCCGAGGCGGCTGTGCACGACGGTCGCGAGCTGCTTGTCGTCGTTCCAGGTGCCGCCCTGGACCAGCGGCACGAGGACGATGTAGGTCGGCACCGGCATCTTCTTCAGCCGGGCGGCCAGGCGCCGCCGGTCCGCGGCGGGCAGCGCCGACGCGTACGACGGGTCGACGTAGATCGGGGAGCGGCGCAGCGCGGCGGCGATGCGCGCGCCGGGGGAGGGCTTACTCGACACCGAGATACTCCATCACGCGTTTGACGAGGTCGTTTCCGCGGGACCCCCACGCCGCGTCCCGCCACACCCCGGGCACCGCGTAGTGCGGCGCGAGGCCGTCCGGGCCCTGGACGCGCAGGACACGGTCCGCGACCTCCTTGCCGGACGCGCCGAAGCAGGCCCCGCACAGCGGCTGCCTGCGGGGCTTGCCGCCGCCGGGATCCCCGGGCAGCGGGACGGTCTTGCGGCGGGTGGAGTCGCCGTGCAGGGGGTTCAGGAAGCACGGCGGCGGAGGGGCGGTCATCTGCCCGGCGAGCGCGCGCCGCCCCTGCCGGGCCAGGACGATCACGCCGACGAGGTCGAGGGCGTGCCCGGGGTCCTCGTGGACGTCGTCGTAGAGGATCTGAGCGGCGTCGAACGCGGCGAGGGCGAAGGCGCGGCCCCGGTTGCCGGACGCGTCGGGCAGCCGGTCGCGCAGCCGGTCCAGCTCGGCGGACGCGGTGCGCCGCAGCCACCGGTCCGAGGGCTTGGCCGGCGCGCCGGGATGCTCCTCGGCCTGCCCCGCCAGACCCGCGACGGCGCTCCGGGTCCCGCCGCGGCGGAACCACCGGCGGCCTGCGGCGGCCGAGCCGATCCCCGCCCAGTACAGCGCGACCGCCGACAGCGGGCCGACGACGAAGAGCCCCCGCAGGAAGTGGGTCTTCACCGCGGGCTCGTCGGGCACCAGCGGATGATCGTCCTCCTGCCCGAACGGGACCGGGGGGCTGAGGAGCGCGGGCGACGAGGTGGGCGGCGCGGCGGGCGCGGCGGCCCAGGCGTCCACCCGCTTGATCAGCCGGTCGGCGAGGCCGCCGAACGGGCGGTGGATGTCGGGCGGCTCGTAGTCGGGGAGGTCGTCCTGCGCCACGACGTCCAGGTCGATCTCGCGCGGCACGTTCCAACCCTGGCCGAGCATGTAGCCGTCGCCGTCGACCATCAGGTAGAGGCCGTCGCGGTGCGTGACGCCGTGCAGGGCGGACAGGAAGGCGTCGTCCTTGCCCTGCGACTCCGATTCGGTCGGGTTGGGGGCCACGACGACCAGGATCGGCACCCTGATCCGCCCGGCGGCGGCGCGGATCGCCGTGCCGACGCGGGCGCGGTCGGCGGCGCCGAGCGCGACGTCCACGTCCGGGTCGACGAAGAGCGGGTCCTTGGCGAGCGCGGCGGCGACCCGGTCGAGGCGGTGGCCCGAGTAGCGGGGGTCGGGGGCCGCCGAGGCGGTGGCCGGCCACATCGCGAGGGCGGCCGCCGTGACGGCGAGGACGCCGCGCCTCATCGCTTCCCTCCCCGCCCGGCGGGCCGCGTCCGCTTCCCGCGGGCCTGTGCGCTCCGGCCCCGCGGACCGCCGAGTGTCGGCCGCCTGCCGCGCCGTATCCGGCGGCCCACCAGCAGGCCCAGGACGATCAGCCCGCCGAGCCCGGCGCCGACGCCGAGCGCGGTGCGGTTCTCGACGGCGGCCCGGTGGTTGCCGCGGTCGTAGGCGTCCAGCTCCCGCCGCGTCGCGGACTCGGGCCTCGGCGACGGGTGCAGGGCGCGCTCCCTCGCCCGGCCGGACAGGGCGATCTCCACGAACCGGTCGAGGACCTTCAGCAGGCCCGCCTCGTAGGGCAGTTCCGACGTCGCGGCCTGGTAGGCGTGCTCGACGTCGATCCGGCGCGTCCCGCCGAACTGCTGCACGTCGCCGAGGCCGCCGCTCGGATCGGTGACGAGGTAGACGCCGTCCTTGCCGAGCCGGTCGTGGAGCACGGGCACCATCGCCTCCAGATCGGACGGGGCGTCCGTGTCGTCGTCGCGGTGCCGGGCGGGCAGCGTCACCACGACGTAGACGGGCACGCCGAGCCTCCCGACCAGCGTCTTGATCTTCCCGGCGGTGCCGGGCGGCAGGAGCCGGGGCACCTGGTCGGTGACGTAGACGGGGTCGCGCTCGAGCGCGGCGGTGATCGCGCCGATCCGCGTCTGCGCCGCTGGCGTTCTCCCTGGACGGACAGGCCCGGCCCACGCCGGCGTGGCGGTGCAGCAGGCGAGCAAACCGCCGATTACAAGGACGAACCACCCGCGCCGCATGGCGGGAGTCTACTGATGATCGTCCGGCCGGGAGGGGCGGCGGCGGCCCGGCGGACCGTCCCCCGGACGGGGGAGGACGGGTCACCCGCGAATCCACCGCCGCCGGTGTCGGGCTACCCGCGGGTCATTGGATAGGGTCAAGAGCGGGGGAAGACCCCGGTAGACAGCAGTTGACCGCCTGGTGACACCGGGCGACACGACGTACGAGGAGAGCCGTTCCGTGACCATCCGAGTAGGCATCAACGGGTTCGGCCGGATCGGCCGCAACTTCTACCGCGCCGTCAAGGCGAGCGGAGCCGACATCGAGATCGTGGCGGTCAACGACCTGACCGACAACGCCACGCTCGCCCAGCTGCTCAAGTACGACAGCATCCTCGGCCGCTTCCCCGAGGACGTGCGCGCCACCGCGGACGAGATCGTCGTCGGCGGCAAGGCGATCAAGGCGTTCGAGGAGCGCGACCCCGCGAACCTCAAGTGGAGCGACGTCGGTGCCGACATCGTGGTGGAGTCCACCGGCTTCTTCACCGACGCCACCAAGGCGAAGGTGCACGCCGACAACGGCGCCAAGAAGGTCATCATCTCGGCCCCGGCCAAGAACGAGGACCTCACCGTCGTGCTGGGCGTGAACGAGGACAAGTACGACCCGGCGAACCACACCGTGATCTCCAACGCGTCCTGCACCACCAACTGCCTGGCCCCGCTGGCGAAGGTGCTGCACGACAACTTCGTCATCGAGAAGGGCCTGATGACGACGATCCACGCCTACACCCAGGACCAGAACCTGCAGGACGCGCCGCACAAGGACCTGCGCCGCGCCCGCGCCGCCGCGCTGAACGTGGTGCCGACCTCCACCGGCGCCGCCAAGGCCATCGGCCTGGTGCTGCCCGAGCTGAACGGCAAGCTGGACGGCTACGCGCTGCGCGTCCCGGTGCCGACCGGCTCGGCCACCGACCTCACCGCGACCCTGTCCCGCGAGGTCACCGCGGAGGAGGTCAACGAGGCGTTCAAGAAGGCCGCCGAGGAGGGCCCGCTGAAGGGCTACCTCACCTACACCGAGGACCCGATCGTCTCCAGCGACATCGTCACCGACCCGTCGTCCTGCATCTTCGACTCCGGGCTGACCAAGGTCATCGGCGACCAGGTCAAGGTCGTCGGCTGGTACGACAACGAGTGGGGCTACTCCAACCGCCTCGTCGACCTCGTCAAGCTCGTCGGCTCGCAGCTCTGACCGCGACGAGAGTCCCGTTCCCGCCGTGGCCGCGCCGTGCGCGCGGCCACGGCGGGGCCGTATCCGGAAGGACACCGCATCCCGATGCGCACCATTGACGATCTGGACGTCGCCGGCCGGAAGGTGCTGGTCCGCGCGGACCTGAACGTCCCGCTGCAGGACGGCAGGATCACCGACGACGGGCGGATCCGGGCCAGCCTGCCCACGATCGAGACGCTGCTGGCCAAGGGCGCCAAGGTCATCGTCTGCGCCCATCTCGGCCGCCCGAAGGGCGAGGTCAAGCCCGAGTTCTCGCTCGCGCCCGTCGCGGGCCGGCTCGGCGAGCTGCTCGGCATCCGCGTGGTGTTCGCCGACGACGTGGTCGGCGCGTCCGCGCACGCCGCGGTCGGCGGGCTCGGCGACGGCGACGTGGCGCTGCTGGAGAACCTGCGCTTCGAGCCGGGCGAGACCAGCAAGGACGACGCCGAGCGCGGCGCGTTCGCCGACAAGCTGGCCGCCCTCGCCGACGTCTACGTCGGCGACGGGTTCGGCGCCGTGCACCGCAAGCACGCGAGCGTCTACGACGTGCCGAAGCGGCTCCCGCACGCCGCCGGCGACCTGATCGCCACCGAGGTGTCGGTGCTGGAGAAGCTCACCGAGCGGGTCGAGCGGCCCTACGCGGTGGTGCTCGGCGGCTCCAAGGTCTCCGACAAGCTCGGCGTGATCGACAACCTGCTCGGCAAGGCCGACCGCATCCTGATCGGCGGCGGCATGGTCTTCACCTTCCTCAAGGCGCAGGGCCACGAGGTCGGCAAGAGCCTCCTCGAGGAGGACCAGCTCGATACCGTCCGCGAGTACCTGCGGCGCGCCGAGGAGACCGGCGTGGAGTTCGTGCTGCCGGTGGACGTCGTCGCCGCGACCGCGTTCGCCGCGGACGCCGACCACGACGTGGTCGCCGCCGACGCGATCCCCGCCGACCGGCTCGGCCTGGACATCGGCCCCGAGTCCGGCAAGCTGTTCGCCGCGCGCCTCGCCGGCGCGAAGACGGTGTTCTGGAACGGCCCGATGGGCGTGTTCGAGATGGAGCCCTACTCGCACGGCACCCGCGCCGTCGCGCAGGGCCTGATCGACTCGGGCGCGTTCACCGTCGTCGGCGGTGGCGACTCCGCCGCGGCCGTCCGGCAGCTCGGCTTCGACGAGGCCGCCTTCTCGCACATCTCGACCGGCGGCGGCGCGAGCCTCGAATACCTCGAGGGCCGGACGCTGCCGGGCCTGCAGGCTCTGGAGGACTGACCGATGGCCGCCGCGACCCCTTCCCGCAAGCCCCTGATGGCGGGCAACTGGAAGATGAACAAGAACCACCTGGACGCGCTGCTGCTCGTCCAGAAGATGGCGTTCGCGCTGAAGGAGCCCGACTTCGAGGCCGTCGACGTCGTCGTGTGCCCGCCGTTCACCGACCTGCGCACGGTGCAGACGGTGATCGCGGCGGACAACTACGCCATCCAGTACGGCGCCCAGGACGTCTCGCAGCACGCGTCGGGCGCCTACACCGGCGAGATCGCCGCGTCGATGCTGGCGAAGCTGGGCTGCTCCTACGTGATCGTGGGGCACTCCGAGCGGCGCGAGTACCACGCCGAGGACGACGCGCTCGTCAACGCCAAGGCCAAGGCGGTCCTCGGCGCGGAGATGACCCCGATCGTCTGCGTGGGCGAGGGCCTGGAGGTGCGCAAGTCCGGCGGGCACGTCGCGCACGTCCTCGCGCAGCTGGACGGGGCGCTGGAGAAGATCCCCGCCGAGCAGGTGCGGCGCACCGTGATCGCCTACGAGCCGGTCTGGGCGATCGGCACCGGCGAGGTCGCCACCCCGCAGGACGCGCAGGAGGTCTGCGCGGCGATCCGCACCCGGCTCGCCGAGCTGTACGACGGCGGAGTGGCCGACCAGGTGCGTATCCTGTACGGCGGCTCGGTGAAGGGCGACAACATCGCCAGGCTGATGGCGCAGGCCGACGTGGACGGCGCGTTGGTCGGTGGTGCCAGCCTCGACCCGGGCGAGTTCGTCAAGATCTGCCGGTATCGGGATCTCCCGGCCTGATCAAAACTGATCAATTCCGCGTGACATGGGGGTTCTTGCCGAACCAGCCGGTAGTTCGTCGTACCCTTCGTAGCTGACGGGTAAACCGCCCGGCTCGATCCTCCGTCCCTACAGACGAGGCCCCGTACCGCGGGGCCGGCCAGAGAAGGCGCTGAAGAACTGTGATCATCGCAACGTCCATCGTGCTCATCGTCACGAGCCTGCTGATGGTGGTCCTCGTCCTGATGCACAAGGGCAAGGGCGGGGGACTGTCCGACATGTTCGGCGGCGGCATCTCGTCGTCGCTCGGCGGCTCGTCGGTGGTGGAGCGCAACCTGGACCGGCTGACGATCGGCGTCGGGGTGGTCTGGTTCGCCTCGATCATCGTGCTCGGGCTGCTGTTCAAGCACAAGGGCGTCGGCTGAGCCGCCCCGTCCAACACGTTCGAGCGCCGCGCCGTCCTCGGAGGTCCCCTGGCGGCGGCGGCACACAAAGCGAGGAGTAGTCCGTGGGTAGTGGCAACGCGATTCGGGGCAGCCGCGTCGGGGCCGGTCCAATGGGAGAGGCGGAGCGCGGCGACGCCGCCCCCCGCGTCTGGGTGACCTTCTACTGCGCCAACCGGCACGAGACCCGCCCCAGCTTCGCGACCGACGTCGCGGTCCCGGAGACGTGGGACTGCCCGCGCTGCGGGTTCCCGGCCGGGCAGGACGCGGAGAACCCGCCGGCGCCGCCGAAGACCGAGCCCTACAAGACGCATCTGGCGTACGTGAAGGAGCGGCGCAGCGACGAGGACGGCGAGGCCATCCTCGAGGAGGCGCTCGCCAAGCTGCGCGAGAAGCGCGCCGCGGTGAAGAGGGCCCTGGAGGCCGCCGGCCGGAGCTGACCCTCCGCCCGCATCGCACCGAACCCTGGCCCGGCCCCCGTCGAGGGTGCCGGGCCATGGCCTTTTCACGCGGGCGGCCCGGACGGAACGGGGGCGCCCCTCAGCGGGACGGCGCGCTTAGCAGGAGGGGGCGCAGAGCCGGCGCGCGGTGGCCTCGCCGAAGATCCGCAGGATGTCCTGCGGGGCGCGGGCGGTGTAGACGCTGCCGCCGGTGGCGTCGGCGAGCCGCCGCAGTTCCGCGGTGTCGACGTCCGGGCCGAAGCCGATGACGATGATCTGCACCGGGCGGGTCTCGTCGCGCCCGGCGCGCAGCGCGGCGACGGTGCGGTCCAGGGTGGGCCCGCCGGGGTCCTCGTCGCGTCCGTCGGTGAACACCAGCACCGTGTTGACCATCTCCGGCCGGTAGGTGCGGCGCATGTACCGGACGGCGTCGAGGACCGTGTCGTACAGGCCGGTCGCGCCGTCCGGCTTCGGGCGCAGCGTGGCCAGCGCGCTGAGGATGCGCTGCCGCCGCGTGACCGACCCGATCCGCCCGCCGAGCGGGCCCATGGGGACGGTCTGCCGCCAGTTGCGGTCGCCGTCCAGCCGGGTGGAGAAGATCCATTGGCCGAGTTCGGTGTCGTCGGGCTGCAGGGCGAGCCCCTCCTGCGAGGCCTGCGCGATCGCCTGCAGCCGCGTCAGCCGGGACCCGGGCACCGGCAGTGCCATCGACCCCGAGACGTCGATCACCGAGAGCATCCGGGAGCCGAGCGTCAGCCGGGCCCATTCCTGCGCCGTCCGCCGGACCAGGGCGGGGTCGGGTTCGGCGAGGGCGGCGGGCGGGGCGGCGGCGAGGCCGGCCGTCCGGCCGAACGCGTGCGACGCGCGCCCGGCGGGATCGCGGAAGCCCGCCGCCTGGAAGCGGTCGAGGGCCTCGCCGCCGCGCAGCGCGCGCTCGAACAGCCGCGCGCCGGGCCGGTCGTCGACGACCGTGAACGGATAGTCCAGCCACAGGGTCCCGTCCTGCGGGTAGACGGCCTGGACGGCGGACGCCGGGTCCTTCCGGTCGTGCTCCCACACCGCCTGCTCGGGGACGGCGAGGACGGACGCCGGACGCGCGGCGGCCCCGGACAGCGCGCCGAACTCGCGGGCCACGTCCGGTGCGGTGCTCTCCCGCACCGACCGCGCGAACGCCGCGAACGACGCGTCGCCCTCGCGCTCCCGCGCGATCAGCAGCGACGCGATCCCGGCCCCGGTGCGGGACGGGTCGGCCAGGGTGAGCCGGACGGCCAGGGAGCGCCGCTCGTCGGGCTCGGCCGCGTCCAGGAGGGCCTTCCAGGTGCCGGGCGTCCCGGCGGCCCGCGAGCGCGGCACGGCGGCGACCAGCGGCGTGCGCGCCAGGGGGCCTCCCACCGTGCGCGGCGGCCGCGCGAGCATCCGCAGCCACAGCGAGGAGTCGGGCACCCACACGTCCGGGCGGCGCACGCCCGCGCCGGCGGGGATCTGCCCGGACAGCAGCGCCGTCACGCCCGCCGGACCCGCCGCCCGCACGGTGACCCGGACGCACTTCCCGCGCGCCCGGTGGTCCGCGCCGTTGAAGGCGCCGGCGACCGCCGAGACCGCCGGTGCCAGCTCGGGCGCGACGGCCGCGTCGACCGTCGTCACGCCGCCCGAACACGACGTGATCGCCGACAGCGCGTAGACCGACGTGCCGAGCACCGCCGCGATCGCCATGCACACGACCGCCACGACCCGGCGCGCGCGCCGGGTCCGCCGTCGCGCGCGCCGTCCCGTTTCCCGATGCGCCCCGCTCACGATGACCTCGACTCCCCGTTGGGCGGCCCGCGCCGCCGCTGTGGGCCGCCAATTGTCGGCGTCCTGCGGGACGGGAGGCATCGGCGAAATCACCAGTCCCTCCCGCCCCGCGCTGGAGCCCGGCGCACAACGCCGAATATTCTTCGGACAACACCACGTCGCGGCGCATCTTCCGTGCGGGAGTTCGGGACGCGGCGGCGAGTTCGGGAGGGGGACCCCATGGACGCGGTCGACCAGGCGATCCTGCGGCGGTTGCAGCGGGACGGGCGGCAGACCAACAGGGAACTGGCCGAGGCGGTCGGGATCGCGCCGTCCACGGCGCTGGAGCGGACGCGGGCGCTGCGCTCGCGCGGCGTCATCACCGGCTTCCACGCGGCGGTCGACTTCGAGCGGCTCGGCCGCGGCGTCCAGGCGCTGATCTCGATCCGGATCCGGCCGCAGTCGCGCGAGGCGATCGAGTCGGCGCGCGACAGCATGGCCGCGATGCCCGAGGCCGTGGGCGTGTTCGTCGTGACGGGCAACGAGGACCTGTTCGTCCACGTGGCGGTGCCCAGCACCACCTACCTGCGGGACTTCGTGCTCGACCGGCTGGCCCGCCGCAAGGAGTTCGTGGACGTCCGCACCCTCGTGGTGTACGACTACGTCCAGCCGAAGGAGCAGGGCGAACTTCCGGCGGCCGACGGCCGGACGGGGCGAACGCCGTACGCCTGAGAGCGCGTTGACCGTCCCGAAATCGAAGAACCGGCGGGGCATGGCCTCGCATCCGAACATATGGCGGCAATGCGCGCCGACAGCCGCATGCCTGCCTAGCTTCGGAGGCATGGACCGACGAAACAACCCTTCCGCAGCGCTGCTGGTCCTGGCCGCCGGAGTCCTGTGGGGGACGGTCGGCCCGGCGCAGGTGCTGGCCGGCTCCGCCGCGAACCCGGTCGCGGTCGGCGGCGCCCGGATCCTCTCCGGCGGGGTGATCCTCGCCGCCCTGGTGCTCGTGGCCGATCCGCGGGCGTTCCGGACGCTGTCGCGGCGCACCTGGCCGCCGGTGGCCGCCGCGTCCGCCGCCACCGGGATCTTCCAGGCGTCGTTCTTCAGCGCGGTCGGCCGGACGGGCGCCGCGGTCGCGACCGCCGTGGTGTTCGGGCTCGCGCCCGTCTCGACGGGCCTGTGCGAGCGGCTGGTCCTCCGGACGCGGCTCAGCGGGCGCTGGTGGGCGGGGACGGCCTGCGCGATCGGCGGCGTCGCGCTGCTGATGGCGCCCGGCCCCGACGCCCGCGTCGACCTGCTCGGCGTCGGGCTCAGCCTGGTCGCCGGGACGTGCTTCGGCGTCTATACGGTGTCGGCGAAGGTCCTGACCGGCCGGAGCGGGCCGGGCGGCGGCGCCACCGGGATGGCGGCGGCGGTGTCGGTGACGCTGCTGGCCGGCGGGTCGGTGCTGCTGCCCTGGACGCTCGCGGACCTGCCCGCGCTCGCGGCGCCGCGGTCGGCGGCCCTGGTGGCGTGGCTCGGCGTCGCCGCGACCGTCGCCGCGTACATGTTCTTCGTCACGGGCCTGAACCGGGTGAGCGCCGCGACGGCCGGGACGCTGAGCCTCGCCGAGCCGCTGGTGGCCGCCGTCCTGGCCGTGGCGGTCCTGGGGGAGCGGATGTCGGGGCGGGTCGCGGCCGGGGCCGTGCTGCTGCTCGGCGGGCTGGCCGTGGTGTCGATCCCCGCGCGGACCCGCCGGACCCGCCGGACGCAGCGGGGGCCGGAGGCGGCTCGCTATGATGTGGCGAACGCGACTGGCGCAGTCAAGGTGGAGACGACCACCGGGGAGCGAAACTAGTCCGCACACCGCGCGCCTGGGTGTACGGGTCCCCTGGCCGGGGCGC
Organism: Spirillospora sp. NPDC000708; assembly: GCF_040299565.1. Classification (NCBI taxonomy): domain Bacteria; kingdom Bacillati; phylum Actinomycetota; class Actinomycetes; order Streptosporangiales; family Thermomonosporaceae; genus Spirillospora; species Spirillospora sp. NPDC000708. The sequence continues at coordinate 51,484 of NZ_JBEPCJ010000023.1, read as the reverse complement.
CCGCAGCGCGTTCCGGCGCGAGCAGCGCGGAGGTAGTCGTGCACGAGCCCGCCGTCCCCCATCTGCAGGCCGCGGATCCCGAGATCGCCGGGCTGGTCGAGGCGGAGGCCCGCCGCCAGTTCGAGAAGATCCGGCTGATCGCCTCGGAGAACTACGTGTCGCCGGCGGTGCTGGAGGCCACCGGCTCCGTCCTGACCAACAAGTACTCCGAGGGGTACGCGGGCAAGCGGTACTACGAGGGCCAGCAGAACGTCGACCCGATCGAGCTGGCCGCCATCGCCCGGGCCGAGGAGCTGTTCGGCGTCGAGCACGCCAACGTCCAGCCGTACTCCGGCTCGCCCGCGAACCTCGCCGTCTACATGGCGTTCCTCGACCCCGGCGACCCGGTGATGGGCCTGTCGCTGCCGATGGGCGGCCACCTGACGCACGGCTGGTCGGTGTCGGCGACGGGCAGGTGGTTCACGCCCGTCCGGTACGAGGTCCGCGCCGACACCGGCCGCGTCGACATGGACGAGGTCCGCGACCTCGCGCTGAAGGAGCGGCCGAAGCTGATCTGGTGCGGCGGGACGGCGGTGCCCCGCACCATCGACTTCCCGGCGTTCGCCGAGATCGCCCGCGAGGTCGGGGCGGTGCTGGCCGCCGACATCGCGCACATCGCGGGCCTGGTCGCCGGCGGCGCGCACCCGTCCCCGGTGGGCCACGCCGACGTGATCACCACGACCACGCACAAGACGCTGCGCGGCCCGCGCGGCGCGATGATCATGTCGACGGCCGAGCACGCGAAGGCGGTGGACAAGGCCGTCTTCCCCGGCCTGCAGGGCGGCCCGCACAACCACACCACCGCCGCGATCGCCGTCGCGCTGAAGGAGGCCGCGACGCCGGACTTCTCCCGGTACGCCCACCAGGTCGTGGCGAACGCGAAGGCGCTCGCGGGGGCGCTGCTGGAGCGCGGCTACGACCTGATCTCCGGCGGCACCGACAACCACCTGATCCTCATCGACCTGACGAACAAGGGCGTCGCGGGCAAGCCCGCCGCGCAGGCCCTCGACCGCGCCGGCATCGAGCTGAACTACAACGCGGTCCCGTTCGACCCGCGCAAGCCGTTCGACCCGTCGGGGCTGCGGCTCGGCACCGGCGCGATCACCACCCGCGGGCTGGACGAGGCGCGGATGCCGCGGATCGCGGCCTGGATCGACGAGGTCGTGCGGGCCGCCGCCCGGGGGGACGAGACGGCCGTCGAGCGGGTCGCGGGCGAGGTCCGCGAGATGCTGGCGGGCTACCCGATGCCGGGGTGGGCGCCCACCCCCTGAGTCAGGACGCGCGCAGGATCGTGATCATGCGCCAGGCCTCGGGATCGGTGAGGGCCACCGCGTCCGCACCGGTCCCGAAGTCGCCGTACCGGGCGGCGACGTCCAGCCCGCCCGCGAGCCGGATCGCCGCGTCGAGCTCGGTCGCGGTCCAGAACCGGTAGGGGACGACGTCCTCGATGACGCGGGTCGCGCCGTCCGCCTCGATCGTCATCGTCACGCGGTCGTCGGCGATCTGGGTGACGGGGTCGAGCAGGTCGGTGGGCTCGCCCCACCGGACGGTGGCGCGCACGCCGTCGCGCTCGACCGTCCAGCCGGTGCTGACGCTCGGGTCGTCCGAGAGCCGGTCGCGCGGGTGCGACATCTCGATCACGTACAGCCCGCCGGGCGCCAGGTGCGCGGCGACGCGGCGCAGGTGCGCGACGAACGCGTCCAGCGTCATCAGGTGGGACGTGGAGTCCAGCATGGTCAGCACCAGGTCGAACCGGCGGCCGAGATCGAACGCCGTCATGTCGTCCTGGACGACCTCGACCGCGACCCCGGCGCGCCCGGCCTCGCGCGCCGCGTACGCGCACATCGCCGGGTTCAGGTCCAGCGCGGTCGCGGTCAGGCCGCGGCGGGCCAGCTCGCGGGCGTGCTCGGCGGGCCCGGCGGCCAGCTCCAGCACCGTCCGGACCGGGCCCGCCGCGTCCGGGCGGTGCTCGGCGCACCAGCCGAGGAGCACGCCGGTCTCGGCGCCCACGTCGCGGAACGAGCAGGCCAGCTCGTAGGCCCAGGGGTCGTCATAGATGCCGGTCACCCCGCCATCCTGCCAGCGCCCCGGGGGCGGGGCGGCCGTCCGCCCGCAGCCTGATCTCCACGATGGACGGCTCCTCGGTGCGCCGGGTCCGGCCGCCGAGCGAGGTCAGCAGGCGCCGCATCCGGACGTTCTCGCTCAGCGCGGTCGCGCGCAGCTCCACCAGGCCGCGCTCGCGGGCCAGCGCCAGCAGCAGCTCGGCGAGCGCGCGGCCGAGGCCGCGGCCCTGCCAGCCGTCCTCGACCAGGAACGCCAGTTCCGCGACGCCCGGGTCGAGCACGTGGATCAGGTGGGCGAGGGCGAGCAGCGACCCGTCCGGGCCCTCGGCGACGAGCGTCAGGCCGTGCGCCGGGTCGCAGAACCGCTCGATCGCCCGCGGCGGCGGGTACGGCTTCGGGCTGAAGTAGCGCATCCGGCGGCTGTCCAGCGAGCACCGCTCGTGCAGCTCGCGGATCGCGGGGGCGTCGCGGCGCTCGATCGGCCGGACGGTCACGTGCGTCCCGTCGCGCAGCGGCAGCCGGCGGGACGCGGGGCGCGGCGGCTCGGCGGGCAGCGCCGCGCGGACGAGCGCGTCGGCGCGCGCCGCCTCCGTCGCGGTGAACGGCAGGCCGTAGCGCCGGAGCCGGACGGCCCGCCCGTGCCCCAGCGGGACGGTCAGGACGTACTCGTCGTCCGCGTCGGCGCGGTCGGAGGGGCGCGCCCAGGCGGACTCGTCGGCGCGCAGCAGGTCGGCGAGGACCTCCGGGACCGCGTGGGGCTCGGCGCGCAGCCGGGAGGCCAGCACCAGCGCCCGCGTGGGCTCGTCCACCAGCTCGTGCGGCCGGGCCGGGCGGACGGCCGTGCGCGCGCCGCCCGCCGCGGCGAGCGCCTCGGCCAGCTCCCGCGGCCCGGCGGTGCCGGCCGGGACGTCCACGAGGAACTCGTCGACCACGCCGCCGGCGTCCACCTGGACGGACAGGGCGAGGATGTTGGCGCCGCGGCCGGCCAGCGCGGCGGTCAGCAGGGCCAGCCTTCCCGGCCGGTCCTCGATCTCGGTGCGGATGCGGAGCAGCGGCATGGAACGTTCCCTTCGCGGGCCGCCGGCCGGGTCGCGGGCGATCCGGGTCCGGCCGGTGTCCGGTGCGGACGTGGCCACTCTGGTTCACGGCTGTTACGCGGGCGCTACGTCATCGTGAGCGCGCGGTTTCACATTCCGGACGAGGGCTTGAGAGGCCCGACGCGACGGCCTAGCGTGCGGTAAGTGATCGACCCCGTGAGCGGTGAGCACGTCAACGACCCACCCCGGAACGGGCCGCCGTCGGCCCGCCTGCCCCTGCTGTCCCCGGCCTCGCTCGGCGCCGAGCAGCAGGCCGTGTACGAGGCCCTGACCGGCGGCCCCCGCATGGACGGCGACGCCGCGCCCGCGGCCGGCGGTGACGCCCCTCCGGGCTCCCGGGCGAAGGCCCGCGCGCTCGGGTTCATGGACGACGAGGGCCGCCTGCTCGGCCCGTTCAACGCCATGCTGTACAGCCCGGCCGTCGGGATGCCGCTGCAGGACCTCGGCGCCGCCCTCCGGTTCCGCACCGCCTTCACCAAGCGCGAGCGGGAGATCGCGACCCTCGTCGTCGCCGCGCACCTGCGCTCCGACTACGAGTGGTACGCGCACGAGCGGCTCGGCCGGCGCGCGGGCCTGCGCGAGGACGAGCTGGACGCGCTGCGCGAAGGCCGGGCACCGATGCTCGCCGACGCCCGCGAACGCCTCGTCCACGAGGCCGCCCGGCAGCTCGTCGCCGAGAACGACCTCGCCGACGCCGTCTACACCGAGGCGGTCGCGACCCTCGGCCGGCCCGCCCTCGTCGAGCTCGTCACGCTCGTCGGCTACTACGCGGCGCTGGCCACGCAGCTGCGGGTGTTCCGGGTCGGCGTGCCCGACGGGGAGCCCGCCCCGCACTGGCCCGAGCCCGCCGCCGGCGGCCGGGCGCCCGACGAGTGAGGCCCGCGATGACCGAGACGCTGCTGACGAGACGGCTCGCCCTGCACCCCATCGGTATGACCGACCACCACGCGCTGCTCACGCACTGGACCGGCCCGGTCGTCCGCCGGCACCTGTTCGACGGCGCGTCGATCTCGCCCGTCCAGGTCACCGAGATCATCGAGACCAGCGAGCGGGACTTCGCCACCGAGGGCTACGGCCTGTGGGCGCTGCGGCCCCTCCGCGGGGGGCCGGCGCCCGCCGAGCCGCGGCCGGGCGCGCCGCTGATCGGGGTGGCCGGGCTGCGCGGCCACGAGGGCCCGTTCGACCGGGGGGTGGACGTGGAGATCCTCTACAGCCTCGAACCGGACCGGTGGGGGCAGGGGCTGGCGGCCGAGGCGTCCCGCGCGGTGCTGGACTACGCCTTCGGGGTGGTCGGGCTGCGCCGGGTCACCGCCGAGTTCGATCCGGACAGCGCGGTGTCCGCCGAGGTCGCCGCGAGCCTCGGGATGCGGCCGTGGCGCGGCGGCGCGAGCGGCCCCGACGGCCCCTCCTACTATGCCGCCGACCGGTCCGGATGGCTCGGATCCCGTCGTGGGATCGACGCTGTCCCTTAGAATCCGTCGCCCCCTACCGTCCGGACTGTCGGATACAGCAGTATGAGCGGATGAGCTCCTCGTCCGGCCGGGCGCCGCTGGCACCCGGCTTCGCCAACGGCGGCGTCTCCCACTGGTACCGGCGGACCGGCCGCCCCGAACCGGGCCCCCGGCTGCCCGGCCCGCGCGCCGCCGACGTCTGCGTGGTCGGCGCCGGCTACACCGGCCTCTGGACGGCCTACTACCTCAAGCGCGCCCGTCCTGAGCTGGAGATCGTCGTGCTGGAGCGCGAGTTCGCCGGGTTCGGGGCGTCCGGCCGCAACGGCGGCTGGGTGCTCGGGGAGATCGCCGGATCGCGGGAACGGTACGCGGCCCGGCACGGGCGCTTCGCCGCCGTGGCGCTGCAGCACGCCATGTTCGACGCGGTCGACGAGGTGATCCGGGTCGCCGCGGCGGAGGGCATCGACGCCGACCTGGTCAAGAGCGGGGTGCTGCACGTCGCCCGCAACCCCGCGCAGCGGGCCCGGCTCGCCGCGATGGTCGCCGCGTCCCGCGACTGGGGCTGGACGGAGGAGGACCTCGTCCCGCTGCCCGCCGCCGAGCGCGACGAGCGGCTGCGCGTCGCGGGCGCGACGGCCGCCGCGTGGAGCCCGCACTGCGCCCGCGTGCAGCCCGCCAAGCTCGTCCGGGGCCTGGCGGAGACGGTCCGCGGCCTCGGCGTCCACGTCTACGAGCGGACCCCGGTGGTCCGGATCGTGCCGCGGCGCGGCGCCGTCCCGGCCGCCGCCGTCACCCCGAACGGCACCGTCACCGCCGAGTACGTGCTGCGCGCGACCGAGGGGTTCACCGCCGGGGTCGGCGGCCACCACCGCGACTGGCTGCCGATGAACAGCTCCATGATCGTGACCACGCCGCTGCCGCCGGCCGTGTGGGACGCGATCGGCTGGGGCCGCCGCGAGCTGCTCGGCGACCTCGCGCACTACTACATGTACGCGCAGCGGACCGCCGACGACCGCATCGCGTTCGGCGGCCGCGGCCGGCCGTACCGCTACGCGTCCCGGGTGGACGACGGCGGCCGGACGGAGCCCGCGACCGTCGCCGAGCTGTGGTCGATGCTCGCCGCGATGTTCCCGGCGGCCGCCGAGCACGGGCGCGTCGCGCACGCCTGGTCGGGCGTCCTCGGCGTGCCCCGCGACTGGTGCTCGACCGTCGTGGTGGACCACGCGTCCGGGCTCGGGCACGCGGGCGGCTACACCGGCCACGGCGTCGCCACGGCGAACCTCGCCGGAAGGACGCTGCGCGACCTCGTCCTGCGCGAGGACACGGAGCTGACCGCGCTGCCGTGGGTGGACCGGCGCGTCCGCCGCTGGGAGCCGGAGCCGCTGCGCTGGCTCGGCGTCCACGCGATGTACGCCCTCTACCGGGCCGCGGACGCCCGCGAGTCCGCGACCTCGTCGCCGCGGACGTCCGCGCTGGCCCGTCTCGCCGACGCGATCACGGGCCACTGACGCCTCAGCGTTCGACCAGGGCCTGGACGTCGCCGTAGGAGAAGCCGGGGGCCTCGGTGGCGGCGCCGGAGACGTCCAGGGCGGACGCGACCGCCGCCTGGAGCGCCTTGCGGAACAGCAGAGAGCCCGTGCTGACCCGGCCGACGCCCAGGCCGGCGAGCCGCTCGACGTCCGTCCTGCCCGGCATGAACAGCACGTTCAGCGGCAGGTCGACCGCGTCGACGACGGCCCGGACGTCCTCGTCGGCGGCGATCCCGGGGACGAACACCCCGTCCGCGCCCGCCTCGGCGAACGCCCGCACCCGGCGCAGCGTCTCGTCCATGTCGGGTTCGTCCCCGGCCAGCCAGAACGTGTCGGTGCGGGCGTTGAGGAACACCTGCGGCGCGGCCCGCTTGACCGCCGTGATGACCGTGGTCTGGTGGTCGAGCGGGGCGAGCGTCCCGTCGGAGCGGCCGTCCTCCAGGTTGACGCCGGCGATCCCGTACGAGGCCAGTTCCGTCGCGAGTTCGGCGACGTCGGCGACCCTCGTGGAGAAGCCGCCCTCGATGTCGACCGTGACCGGGACGGGCAGCCGGGCGAGGTTCCGCGCCAGCGCGAGGGTCTCGTCCCGCGCGTCGCCGGTCGCGTCGGCCTTCCCGGCCGCGGCGGCGACGCCGAGACTGGTCGTCCCGACGGCGGGGAACCCCGCCTCCGCCAGCGCCGCGCCGCTCGCGAAGTCCCACGCGTTGGGCAGGAGCAGCGGGCGGTCGCCGCGGTGCAGGTCCCGGAACGTCTGCGGATGGTTCATCGGACGGACTCCCTGTCGTTGAGCGCCTCGACCGCGCCCGCCGCCAGCCGCACGGCGTGGTCCGCGCCCGGGCAGGGCCTGCGGCCGGTCCCGAAGGTCAGATGACGGGGTTCCCCGCGCCCCGGATCGAAACGGTCCGGCTCGGCGAACACCGCCGGGTCCCGGTTGGCCGCCCGCAGGTCGAGGGTCACGGTGGCGCCTTCGGCGATCTCGCGCCCGCCGACGGCGAGGGCCGTGCGGCTGACGCGGCGCATCGCCGGGACCGGCGGGTCGAAGCGCAGCGTCTCGGCGACGACGGCCTCGATCGGGAAGCCGCGCGCCTCGGGGCGCCGCGACGCCGGCAGGACCGCGCGGACGAGCCCGGCGGTGGCCTCGTACGCCTGGAGGTAGACGGCGATCCGGTTGGCGACCTCCTCGTCCGGGCCAGGGCCGCGACGGCCGCGTCCGCGCCGTCCCGCCCGGTCCCGGTCAGGTAGCCGGACGCGGCGGCGGGCACGGCGCCGGTGAGCGCGTCCAGGTCCGTGACGCCGAGCGCCTCGCCGAGCGCGGAGATCGGCGCGAGGTCCGGCGCCTCTCCGGCCAGGATCCGCTCGCGCGTGCGCCGCCGCAGCCGGGCCGGGTCGGCCTCGTCCAGGGACCGGGCCACGACGTCCAGCCGCCGGTCGTGCTCGGCGCCCTCGCTGAACCGGCAGACCGCCCCGCGCAGCCAGGCCAGCGAGCCCCGTGGCGCTCCGCCCTCCGCGACGGGAACGACGAAGCGCTCGTCCGCGAGGACGGCGCTCACCTCGGCGTGCCGGGTGATGACCAGGTCGTTGTTCGCCATGCCCCCGAATCTACGGAGGGGTCGTTTCGCCGCCGGTAGAAATGTCGCCGTCTCAGGCGGTGACGGCGGGCCCGCCGCGCCAGGACGGCATCGGACGGCGGCCCGCCGCGACCTCGAACGCGGCGCGGGCGAGCAGCCGCGTCGAGTCCAGGGTCGGCAGCGGCGACACCTCCGGGGTGACCAGCAGCGGGATCTCCGTGCAGACCAGGGCGACGGCGTCGCAGCCGCGCTCGGCGAGCCGCTCGATGATCCGCACGTACGCGCGGCGGGACTCCTCGGTGACGACGCCGTTCACCAGCTCGCCGAAGATGATCTCGTGCACGCGGGCGCGGTCGGCGGCGTCCGGCACCATGGCCTCGATGCCGCGGGCGGCGAGCTCGCGCGGGTAGACCGGGCCGTCCATGGTGTAGCGGGTGCCGAGGACGCCGACGCGGGCCCGCCCGTCGCGGGCGGCGCGGTCGGCGACGGCCTCGGCGATGTGCAGGCCGGGAAGCGCGAGGTCGTCGCCGGGCCGCTCCAGCGCCATGTGCGCGGTGTTGTCGGGGCAGGCGAAGAACGTCGCCCCGGCGGCGGCCAGGCGGCGGACGCTCTCGGCGAGGACGGCCCGGACGGCGTCGTGGTCGCCCGCCTCCCAGTGCGGCATGCTGCGCGCGAGCGCGATCAGGTCGAGGGTGACGTCGGGATGGTCGTCGGGGCCCAGCTCGCGGAAGCCCTCATGGCAGAAGGCGCGGAAGCACAGCGCGGCGCCCTCCGCGCTGTGGGCGAGGATGCCGAGATGCTCCATGGCCGCTCCAGTCCGATGTGCCGAACAACTGTCCACTAGAATGAACAATCATCGTCGCGTTCGTCAAACTGAACACCTGGACGTCTGGAGCGAACAAGTGGGCAACCTCGACCTGATCGCGCTGATCGCCGCCTCGATCCGGCGGGAGCGCGCCCGCGCCGGGCTGACCCAGAGCGAGCTGGCCCGGCGCGCCGGCATCGCCAAGTCGACGCTGTCCCAGCTGGAGGCGGGCACCGGCAACCCGAGCGTCGAGACGCTGTGGGCGCTCGGCGGCGCGCTCGGGGTCCCCTTCAGCCGCCTGGTCGACCCGCCGCGAGCGGGCGTGCGGGTCGTCCGCGCGGGCGAGGGGCCCGCCACCCGCTCGGAGCAGGCGGACTACACGGCGACCCTGCTGGCGTCCTGCCCGCCCCACGCCCGCCGCGACGTCTACCGCGTCACGGCGGAACCGGAGGAGCCGCACCTGTCCGACCCCCACCTGCCCGGCACGACCGAGCACGTGCTCCTGGGCACCGGCCGCGCCCTGGCCGGTCCGGCGGACGATCCGGTCGAACTGGCGCCGGGCGACTATGTCGCCTACCCCGGCGACGCCCCCCACGTCTTCCGCGCCCTGGCCCCCGGGACCACCGCCACCTTCATCATGGAGCACACCTGACGGGCGGGTCAGGCGAGGAGGGCGGTCAGGGTGCGGAGATCGTCGAGGCCGGCGAGCCCGTAGGCCAGCTCGGTGATCCGTTCGGCCTGGTCCGGCGAGACGCGGCGGGCGGCGTTGAGACGGAACTTGGTCGCCAGCTCCTCGGCCGACAGCGGGTTGCCCGGACCGCCGCGGTTGGCGTCCACGCGCTCCTCCAGGACGGTCCCGTCGCGGGTCGTCACGCGCAGGACGGCCGGGAACTGGTGCGGGAAGATCTCGTCGCAGCGGGCGTCCGGCACGCACCGGACCTTGGCGGCCAGCGCGAGCCGCTCCGGGTTCGCGGCGGCCTCGTCGGTGAAGTCCTCGTGGAAGACGCCGAGCCCGCCGCCGCCCAGCAGCGCCGCCGCGACCGTGTACGGGCCGGAGAACGCGGCGTGGTACCCGGACTTCGGACGGATCTTGTCCTCGCGGGGCTCGCCGATCGTGCGGAGCACGGCCGTGGGCGCGCCCAGTTCGATGCTCTCGATGCCGGACGGGTCCAGCCCGCGCGCGCGGAGCCGCAGCGCGGCGTCGATGCCGGCGTGGGTGAAGTGGTTGCACGGGTACGGCTTGAAGAAGATCCCGGGCAGTTCCCAGTGCGCGCCGAGCCGGTCGGTGAGGGCATCCAGGTCGACCTGGTCGCCGCACCACGCCTGCAGGAACCCGAACCGCCCCTCGAACACGGTCGGCGGGCCGGTGATGCCGGTGCGGGCGAGCCCGGCGGCGGTGACGGCCGCGTGCGCCGCCCAGCCGCAGTGGATCCGCTTGACGGTCCCGCCGGTCCGGTTGGCCTCCAGGATCCCTGAGCCCATGCTGGCGGCGATGCCCATCGCGTCGGCGATCCCGCCCGCGTCCAGGCCGGAGAGCATCGCGGCGGACGCCGCCGCGCCGACGGCGCCGCAGATCGCGGTGGCGTGCTGGCCCCGCTCGAAGAACACCGAGTTGCCGAGTTCCCGGTCGTATCCGGCCATGCCGAGCCGGACGGTGATCTCCACGCCGACGCCCACCGCGTCCAGCAGCGCCGCGCCGGTGGCGCCGCGCGCCTCGGCGACCGCGAGCGCGGCGGGCACGACCGACGCGGACGGGTGCAGCACCGACGGCAGGTGCGTGTCGTCGAAGTCCAGCGAGTGGGCGAGGGTGCCGTTGAGCAGGGCGGCGCTGGGTTCGGGGAGCCGGGCGCCGGTGCCGATCGCGGTGGCGCGTCCCGCGCCGCCCCATTCGGCGACCAGTTCGCCGACCGCGCGGGCCGGTGCCTCGCCGGTCGCGCCGAGGCTGTTGCCGAGGGCGTCCAGGACGCGGCGCGCGGCGTCGGCGCGCAGGTCGGCGCCCAGCCCGTCGGCCCGCACGTCGGCGGCGAGCGCGGCGAGCCGCTGCACCGGGGTCGGCGCGGTCATGCCGGCATCCGCGGTCATGCCGACACCGCCGCGAGCGGGCGGACGGGGGAGCCGGTGCCGCCCTTGATCCGCAGCGGGGCGAGCAGGAACGCGAACTCGTGCAGCCCCGCCTCGGCGAGCGCCTCCAGGTTCAGGTGCTCCATGATGAAGATCCCCGACTCGACCAGCAGGATCCGGTGCACGGGCAGCACCGCGTGGCCCGCCCCCGCCGGGATCTGCTCGTAGGCGGTGGTGTCGGCGCCGGTCGCGACGATCCCGCGGTCGGCCAGCCAGCGGGCCGCCTCCGGCGTCGCGCCGGGCACGCCCGTCTCCTTGCCGAGGTAGGCGGCGGTGTCGCCGAAGTTGCGGGACCAGCCGGTGCGGACCAGCGCGACGTCGCCCTCGCCGGGCTCGGTCCCGGCGCGCTTCGCGGCCAGGTCCAGGTCCTCGGCGGTGACCCCGTAGCCGGGCGGCAGCGTCGGGACGCCGTGCACGGCGGCGACGTCCAGCAGCACGCCGCGGCGCAGCAGGCCCGGCAGGTTCTCGGCGCCGTGGCTGGTGAACGCCCCGCCGCGCTGCGCCTCGGCGGCGTCGATCCCGCCGTGCAGCTCGCCGTCGTGGCTGACGTGCGACAGCGCGTCGATGTGGGTGCCGACGTGCCCGCCGGTCACGATGATCTCGTTGGCGGCCGAGCCCCCGTCCGGGCGCCGCATGTCGCCGTGCCGGCGGATCAGCGTCATCCGGAAGCCGGGGTGGTTGGGGGAGCAGGGCATGCCGGTGAAGAACGGCTGGCCGAGCTCGATCAGCCGGACGCCGCGGGCGACCGCCGCAAGCAGCGGATCCTGGGTGGTCATGACGGGGAGCCTTCCTCTTCTGGTGCATCGGGGCGGTGGGCGGACGCGGCGACGGCGAGGATCCAGGAGGCGCGCTCGACGACCGCCTTGTCCACGAACCGGCCGTCGGAGTCGATCCACGCGGCCTGCTGTTCACGGGCGGGGCCGTCGCGCCCGGTGAGACGGTCCATGAGGTCGCGCGCCCAGGCGACGTCGCCGGGGTCGGGCGCGCACGCCTCGTGCACGACGGGGATCTGCGCGGGGTGGATCACCGACCGGCCGAAGAACCCGGCGCGGTGCCCCGCGGCGGTGTCGGCGCGCAGGCCGTCCAGGTCGCGGACGGCGGTCCACACGCTCTGCGGCGGGGACGGGAGCCCGGCGGCGCGCGCCGCGACGACGACCCGCGAGCGCGGCCACGCCAGCGCGTCGCCGCCGGTCACCCGCAGGTCGGCGGACAGATCGGCCTCGCCGAGCGAGATCCCGGCGACCAGCGGGTGCGCGGTGGCGAGGGCCAGGGCGTTCTCCACGCCGAGCGCCGACTCCAGGACGGGGAACACCGGCACGCCGAGCGCGTCGGCGACGCGGCGCAGCATGTCCGGGTCCTCGCACTTGGGGATCCGGACCCCGGCGGGCGCGCCGGGCGCGGAGGCCAGCAGCCCGATGTCGGCGGTGCCGTCCGGGGTGCCGGGCGCGTTGATCCGCACGTAGGCGGGGCGCCGTCCGGGCCGCCCGTCGGCGAGCACGCCCGCGACGGTGCGGCGCGCGGTCTCCTTGGCGTCCGGGGCGACGGCGTCCTCCAGGTCGAGGACGACCGCGTCCGCGGCGGAGTCCAGGGCCTTGCCGATGCGGTCGGGACGGTCGCCGGGAACGTACAGCCAGGTCCGGTGCGGATGCTCCGGCCCGGTCACTTGACCACCCCCTTGGCGCGCAGTTCGCCGAGCTCTGCTTCGCCTACCCCGTAGCGGCCGAGGATCTCGGCGGTGTGCGCGCCGAGCGGCGGCCCGGCCGAGTCGATGCGCCCGGGTGTCCGCGAGAGCCGGAACAGCACGTTCTGCATCTTCACGGGGCCGAGCTCGTCGTCGGGGACGGTGGCGATGGTGCCGAGCGCGGCGAACTGGGGGTCGGTCATCACGTCGGCGGCGGTGTAGATCGGCGCGACGGCGGCCTCGGCCTCCTCGAACGCCTTCACGACCTCGTCGCGGTCGCGCTGCGCGATCCACGAGCCGACGGCCTCGTCCAGCTCGTCGGCGTGCTCGGCGCGCTCGGCGCCGGTGGCGAACCACGGCTCGTCGATGAACTCGGGCCGGCCGACCAGCCGCATCACCCGCTCGGCGATGGACTGGGCGCTGGTGGAGATCGCGACCCAGCCGCCGTCGCGGGTCCGGTAGGTGTTGCGCGGCGCGTTGTTGTGCGACCGGTTGCCGGTGCGGGCCTGCAGCTCGCCGAGCTGGTCGTAGGTGATGATCTGCGGGCCGAGCAGGGTGAGGATCGGCTCGATGATCGCCAGGTCGACGACCTGGCCCTCGCCGGTCGCCTCCCGCGCGCGCAGCGCCGTCATCACGGCGAACGCGGTGGTCAGCGCGGCGATCCCGTCGGCGAGGCCGAACGGCGGCAGGGTCGGCGGTCCGTCCGGCTCGCCGGTGATCGCGGCGAACCCGCTCATCGCCTCGGCGAGCGTGCCGAAGCCGGGCCGCCGCGAGTACGGGCCGGTCTGCCCGAACCCGGTGACCCGGGCCAGCACCAGCCGCGGGTTGATCCGCTTCAGCTCGTCGTAGCCGAGGCCCCAGCGCTCCAGCGTGCCGGGCCGGAAGTTCTCGATCACCACGTCGGCGTCGGCGGCGAGCCGGCGGAAGATCTCCTGGCCCTCGGGGGAGCCGAGGTAGAGGGTGATCGCCTTCTTGTTGCGGCCGAGCATCTTCCACCACAGCCCGACGCCGTCGCGGCGGGCGCCGTGGCTGCGCACCGGGTCGCCCTTCGGGTGCTCGATCTTGACGACCTCGGCCCCGAAGTCGGCGAGCAGCGTGGCCGCCAGCGGCCCGGCGAACAGGGTGGCCGCGTCGAGCACGCGGACTCCGGACAGGGCGTCGGGCATGGGCGGTACCGCCTTCGGTTCTGATCGTTTCTCTAAGCGGAACAATGGTAAGTCCATGTTCCGGTGCCGCGCGGGCGCCGGATGTCTTCAAGTTGGCACCGGCTGTCGAGTTCCGTCAAGTTTCACCAAGATATTGACCAGGTCACGTGATGGATGCCACCATGACGCATCAGTGGCCTGGTGTTCCTCTAAGCGGAACGATCGTCGTGAGGTGGCGCCGGGCAGGCAGGAGAGGTGAATGTCGGCTCGAAAGCTCGCCGCCGGGCTCGGCGCGTGCGCGGCCCTGCTGGCCGCCACCGCCGGCTGCGGCGGCTCGGCGCCCTCCGGCGCCGCCGGGGCCGCGGCCGGCCGCGACAGCGGCCCGGTGCGGATCGGCGCCCTGCACCCGGTCAGCGGCGCGAACGCGGTCGACGGCCAGCAGATGCGGCGCGGCGCGCAGATGGCGGTCGAGGCCATCAACGCCGCCGGAGGCATCACGTCCCTCGGCGGCCGCAAGGTGGAGCTGGAAACCGGCGACACCCAGGGCAAGGCGGAGGTCGGCCAGAGCGAGGCGCAGCGGCTGATCTCCGAGGGAGCGGTCGGCCTCGTCGGCACCTACCAGAGCGCGGTCAGCACCAACGTGTCCGTGGTCGCCGAACGCAACCGCGTCCCGTTCGTCATGGACGTCACCGCGTCGGACGCGATCTTCTCGCACGGCTACCGGTACTCGTTCCGGGTGCAGCCGGGCAGCGCGGCGATCGCGGACGCGGCGGCCCGCTACCTCAAGGAGGTCTCGGAGAAGGCGGGCAAGCCCGTCAAGAAGGTGGCGTTCCTGCACGAGCAGACCGACTTCGGCAGCGGCGCCGCCGAGGCGTTCGCCAAGGCGGCGAAGAGGCTCGGCATCCAGGTCGGCCCGAACATCAGCTACGACGCGGTGACCGCGTCCGACCTCACCGCGCAGATCACCCAGGTCAAGGCGTCCGGCGCGGACGTGCTGGCCGTCGCCGGCTACTACCGCGACGGGCTCCTCGCCGCCAAGGCGATCAACGCGGTCAAGCCGAACCTGAACGCGGTGTGGGGCGTGTCGGACGGCGCGTTCGACCAGCCCAAGTTCGTCAGCGACGTCGGCCCGCTCGGCGAGCGCTACTTCAGCACCAACTACCACTACGACGCGCAGAACCCCGGCACGGTGAAGCTGCGCGCCGAGTACCAGAAGCGCTACGGCGCGCCGATGCGCACCGGCGCCGTCCTCGCCTACGACGCCGTCCAGGTGATCGCGCAGGGCGTGGAGCGGGCCGCGAGCACCGACCCGACGAAGGTCCGCGCCGCGATCGCCTCGTCGCAGGTGCGGCCGCTGACCGTCGGCACGGGGCCGATCGCCTTCGCCGCCAACGGCGACAACAAGAACGCGCTGCCCGTCCTCATGCAGGTGCAGAACGGGCAGATCAAGCAGGTCTATCCCCAGGACAAGGCCGAATCCCAGCCCAACTACTCGGTGACGTGGCGGCCATGAGCGACACAACTGCGAACCTCAGAGCGGCCGCCCTGCGCGGCCCCGTCCTCAAGCGCGCCGCCCTCACCGGCGGCCTGGTCGCGATCGCCATCGCGGTCGCGCTGATCCGGTCCGGCAGCGGCCTGGTCGTCTGGCAGTCGGTGGTGACCGGCCTGCTGACCGGCGGTCTCTACGGGCTGATCGCGATGGGCCTCACGCTGATCTTCGGCGTGCTGGACATCGTCAACTTCGCGCACGGCGCCCTGCTGGCCGTCGCGATGTTCATCGCCTTCGGGGTGGTGCAGGGCACGGGCCTGCACCCCTACCTCACCCTCGTCATCGCGGTGCCCGCGCTGTTCCTCGTCGGCGCGGTCGTGCACCGCGGCCTGCTCAGCGGCTCGGGCGGCGCGACGCTGGAGAACCAGCTGCTGATCACCCTCGGGTTGTCGCTGCTGCTGGAGAACGGGCTGCTGATGTTCTTCGGCGCCGAGCCGAAGAACGTCCCGCTGCCCGGCGACTTCCAGTTCTCGCTGTTCGGCGCGGTGGTGACCGGCGGCCGGCTGTACGCCTTCATCGGCGCGATCCTGATCGGCGCGGTGCTGTTCTACCTGCTGCGCCGCACCCGGTTCGGCACCGCGATCCGCGCGGTCGCGGCGAACGGGCAGGGCGCGGAGCTGGTCGGCGTGAACGTCCGCCGCGTCCACACCCTCACGTTCGCGATCGGGACGGCCTGCGCCGGCGCCGCCGCCGTGCTGGCGGCGCCGCTGGTCACCGTCACGCCGACGCTCGGCGACCAGTTCAACATCACCGCGTTCGTGGTGGTGGTGCTCGGCGGCATGGGCAACGTCGCGGGGGCGCTGGTCGGCGGCCTGCTGATCGGCCTGGTCGAGCAGCTCACCACCATCTACATGGGCGGGCAGAGCTCGCTGCTCGGGGTGTTCGTCGTGTTCCTGGTCGTGCTGTTCCTGCGGCCCGAGGGCCTCTTCGGGAGGAAGTCATGAGCGGAGCGAACCGGGGGGCGCGGGGGGTCGTCCCCTCGCAGGGAGCAGGCATGAGCGGCCTCACCATCGCCGGCGGGCGCGACACGGGCGGCGCCGTCCGCCCGGTCAAGGCGCCGCCGCTGCGCCCGCAGAACCGGCAGCTGGCCGTCCTCGCCGTGCTGCTGGTCGTCGCGATCCCGCTGCCGCTGGTGCTGCCGCCCGCGATGGGCGCGGTCGCGGTCCGCATCCTGATCTTCCTGCTGATGGCCATCGGCTGGAACGTGATGAGCGGGTTCGGCGGGATGTTCAGCTTCGGGCACGCGGCGTTCTTCGGCCTCGGCGCCTACACCAGCGCGTACCTGCTGGTGAAGCACGACGTGTCGCCGTGGATCGGGATGCTGGCGGGGATGGCGGTCGCGGCCGTCGTCGCCGTCGTCATCGGCTACTTCGCGTTCCGCTACAAGCTGCGCGGCGCCTACTTCGCGCTCGCGACGTTCGCGTTCGCCGAGATGCTCCGGCTGGTCGCCACCACCACCGACTTCACCAACAAGGCCGTCGGGTTCAGCGTCCCGCTGATCCAGGGCTCCTCGCTCTGGAAGATCCAGTTCGCCGCGGACTCGCCCGCCTACTTCTGGGTCGCGCTCGCGCTCGCCGGGGTCGCCGCGCTGGTCAGCATCCTGTTCCTGCACTCGCGGACGGGACGCTACGTCACCGCGATCCGCGACGACGAGGTGGCGGCCGCCGCGCTCGGCACCCCGGTGATGCGCTACAAGCTGGTCACCGTCGCGCTGTCGGCGGCGATCACCGCGGTCGCCGGCGCCTTCTACACGCAGTACTACCTGTTCGTGAACCCGGACCTGGCGTTCGGCTCCTCGGTGTCGATCCAGGCGATCGCGACCGTGGTGATCGGCGGGATCGGCACGGTCTGGGGCCCGGTGGTCGGGGCGATCATCCTCGGGTCGCTGTCGGACCTGACGGCGACGCTGCTGCGCACGCCGCCGGACTTCCTGAACTTCCTGCAGGGCCGCAGCGGCCTGGACGTCGCGCTCTACGCGGTCCTGCTGATCCTCATCGTCCGGGTGCTGCCGAAGGGCATCGTCGGCACGATCCAAGCGAGGTGGCGGCGGTGAAGCTGCTGGACGTCGACGGCGTCGGCAAGGACTTCCGGGGCCTGCGCGCCCTGTCGGAGGTCGGGTTCGAGGTGGAGCCGGGGGAGATCCTCGGGATCATCGGCCCGAACGGCGCCGGGAAGACCACCCTGTTCAACGTGATCAGCGGCGCGATCGCGCCCGACGCGGGCCGGGTCGTGTTCGGCCGCAAGGACGTCACCGGCACGGCGCCGCACCGGATCGCCCGCGCCGGCATGGTCCGCACGTTCCAGCTGATGCGCCCGTTCGGGAGCATGAGCGTCCTGGAGAACGTGGGCCTGGCCGCGCAGCACCGCCGCGGGCCGCTGCGCAGGCTGCGCGGCGAGGCGATGGAGGTGGTGGAGCGGGTCGGGCTCGGCCCGTGGGCGCACCGTCCCGCGACGGAGCTGCCGACCGCCGGCCTCAAGCGCCTCGAACTGGCCCGCGCCCTCGCCATGCGGCCGAAGGTGCTGCTGCTGGACGAGGTGCTCGCCGGCCTCGTCCCCGCCGAGCGCGAGCCCGTCCTGGACCTGCTCGCCGCGCTGCGCGAGGAGGACGGCACGACGCTGCTGTTCATCGAGCACATCATGGCCGCCGTGATGCGGCTGTCGGACCGGGTGCTGGTCCTCGACCAGGGGCGGGTGCTGGCCACCGGCTCCGCCGAGCAGGTCACCTCCGATCCCCGGGTGATCGAGGCGTACCTCGGAGAGGAGCCCGGCGATGCTGAGGATTGACAAGCTCTGCGCCGGCTACGGCCGGATGCAGATCCTGCACGAGATCGACCTGGAGGTCGGCGCGGGCGAGATCGTCGCGCTCGTCGGCGCGAACGGCGCGGGCAAGACGACGACGCTGCGGGCCGTCTGCGGGCAGCTGCGCGCGACGTCCGGGACGATCACCTTCGGCGGCGCGTCCACCGCGGGCCGCCGCCCCGACCAGCTCGTCCGCGACGGGCTGGTGCACGTCCCGGAGGACCGGGCGCTGTTCGGCACGCTCACCGTCGAGGAGAACCTGCGGATGGGCGCCTGGACGCGGCCCGCCGCCGAGATCGACAAGGACATGCGCGAGGTGTTCGCGCTGTTCCCGGTGCTCGCCGAGCGCCGCTCCACGGTCGCGCAGACGTTCTCCGGCGGGCAGCAGCAGATGCTCGCGATCGGCCGCGCGCTGATGGCCCGCCCGAGGCTGCTCATGCTGGACGAGCCGTCCACCGGCCTGTCGCCCAAGCTCACCTGGGCGGTGCTCGACGCGGTCAAGGCGATCCGCGACTCCGGGGTGGCGGTGCTGCTCGTCGAGCAGAACGCCAAGCAGGCGCTCGGCATCGCCGACCGCGCCTACGTGCTGGAGAGCGGCTCGACCGTGCTGCACGGGACGGGCGCCGAGCTGGCCGGATCCGCCGAGGTCAGGAAGGCCTACCTGGGACTGTGAACGAGGAAGCGAAGCGGGCGGCGGCGCGGCTCGGGGAGTGGGCCGCCGCCCTGGACACCGCGGACGTGCCGCGCCCCGTGCTCGACCGGCTGTCGCTGGTCCTGCTGGACACCTTCGGGGTGACCGCGCTCGGCGCGGCGCTGGACGAGCAGGCCGCGCTGCGGTCGGCGTGGAACGCTCCGGACGGCCCCGCCCCGCTGATCGGCGCGGGCCGGTCCGTCACCGTCGACGCCGCGGCCTGGCTGAACGCGATGGCGCTGGTCTCGCTGGAGCTGGACGAGGGCAACAAGTACGCCAAGGGGCATCCGGCGGCGCACGGGTTCCCCGCGGTGCTGGCGCTGGCGTCCGAACTCGACGCGACGGGCCCGGACACGGCCGCCGCGCTGCTGGCCGCCTACGAGGTCGCGTCCCGGTTCGGGCGCGCGACCTCGCTCCGGCCCGGCGCGCACCCGCACGGGAGTTGGGGCGTCGCCGGAGCCGCCGCCGGCTGCGCCCGGCTGCTGCGGCTCGGCCCCGAGGCCACCGCCGCCGCGATCGACGCCGGCGCCGGGCTGCCGGTCGCGGGGCACTTCTCGTCCGCCACGGACGGGAACCCGGTCCGCGACGCGTGGATGGGCGCGTCCAACCTGTCCGGGCTGGTCGCGGCGCGGATGGCGGCCGCCGGCCTGGCCCGCAACACCGGCACGGCGGGCGGCTCGCTCGGCGACCTGCTCGGCGGTTTCGACGCCGCCGGGCTGACGGACGGGCTCGGCGAGCGCTGGGACGTCACGCGCGGCTACTTCAAGCGGCACGCGTCGTGCTCGTTCACCCATCCGGCCGCCGACGCGGTGCTCCCGCTGCGGGCGGGCCTCGACCCGTCCAGGATCAGCCGGATCCTCGTCGAGACGCATGCGCTCGGCGCCGGGCTCGGGTCGCCCGAATGGGACAACCGGCTGTCGGCGATGTTCTCCACCCCCTTCGTCGTCGCGACCGCGCTGCTGGACGGCGAGGTCGGGCCGCGCGCCTCCGACGCCGCCCGGCTCGGCGACCCCGCGCTGCGGGACCTCGCCCGCCGGGTCCGCCTCGTCGCGGCCGGCGACCTGACCGCGAGGCTGCCCGCCGAGCGCGCCGCCCGCGTGACGATCGAGCTGGACGACGGCACGTCCCTCACCCGCGAGCAGCCGAACCCGGTCGGCGACGCCGACCACGAGCCGCTCACCGAGCCGGACGTGATCCGGATGCTGAAGGCGTGGCTGCCGGGCCGCGCCGCCCTGGTCGACCGCGCCGCCGCGGTCGCCCGCGAACTGCCCGCCATGGCCCGCGTCGGCGGCGCGCTGCGCGGGCTGGCCGACGACACCGCCGAGAAGGAGCCGAGTTGATGCGCGCACTGTCCGTGACGCCGATCCACCTGCCGCCGGAGGAGATCACGCGGCGGCAGGCCCGCTACGACCGGCTCGCCCCCGCCGGGCTGAGCATCGAGCTGCGCGACGTCGGGCCCGGCGCCCCGGGATCGCTGGACGACGAGGCGTCGATCCGGGTCTCCGAGCGCGAGGTCGCCGCCGCCGTGGCCGTCGCCGTGGCCGAGCCGGACGCGGCCTGGGACGTGGTCCTCCCCGACTGCGTGCTCGACCCGGCCGTCCCGGACGGGCCCGCTGACCAGCGCGTTCCGGTCAACGGGCTGCTGAGGCTGAGTAGCATGGCGCTTGCTGCGAAGAATGTCCGATTCGGGGCCGTGGTGCGGAACGAGGCGATCGGCGCGGAGCTGGGCCGCCGCCTCAAGGCCTACGGGCTGGACGCCTACGTCGCCGGCATCGCCGTGCTGGAACTGCCGTTCGACGCCGTCGCCGAGGGCGAGACGTGGAACGCCGCGCTCGGCGAGGCGGTCGACGCGCTCGCCGCGCAGGGCGCCGCCGCCGTGATCAACGGCTGCTCCGCCGTGGACGTGGAGGAGGGCCGGTTCGCGGCGGAGGTCGTCGACCCGACCGCCCTCGCACTGCAGGTCCTCGTCGCCGGGAGGGCGTCTTGACCGACATCGATCTCGTCGTGGCGGGCGCCGGCGGCGGCCTCGCCGGGGCGCTGCGCGCCGCCGAGCTGGGACTGACCGTGGTCGTCGTGGAGTCCAGCGAGCACTTCCGGCGCGGCAACAACACCTCGATGTCCACGGCGATGTTCCCCGGCGCGGGCTCGCGCTGGCAGGCCGAGCAGGGCGTGGACGACTCCCCGGACCGGTTCGTCGCCGACATCGAGGCCAAGACCAAGGGCCGCGCCGACGCCCGGCTCGCCCGCACGCTCGCGGAGGTCAGCGCGCCGCTCGTCGAGTGGCTCGCCGACTCGGTGGAGCTGCCGCTCGACCTGGTCACCGACTTCAACTACCCGGGCCACTCCGTCACGCGCTGCCACTCCGTCCCCGGGCGGCACGGCTCCAGCGTGATCGACCATCTGGCCCGCCGCGCCCGCGCGCACCCGAACATCGACCTGCTCGTCCCCGCGAAGCTCACGAACGTGGCGACGGGCGGGGACGGCGCGGTCCGCGCGGCCGTCGTGCAGTACCCCGACGGGACGGAGGAGGAGATCCCGACCCGGGCCGTGCTGCTGGCCACCAACGGTTTCGGCGCGGACCGGGACCTCGTGCGCCGCCACCTCCCGGAGATCGCCGACGCCCTCTACCAGGGCAGCGACCAGTCGCTCGGCGACGCGCTGCGCATCGGCGGCGGCCTCGGCGCCGCCACCGGCTACCTCGACGCCTACCAGGGCCACGGCGCCGTCGCCGCCGGCGCGGGCACCCTCGTCGGCTGGGCCACGATCATCCACGGCGCGATCATGGTGGACCTGGAGGGCCGCCGGTTCGGCGACGAGACGCGCGGCTACTCCGAGTACGCCGCCGAACTCGCCGCCCGGCCCGGCGCCACCGGCTGGATCGTCCTGGACGAGACGATCTTCCACCAGTGCGAGCCGTTCAAGGACTTCCGCGACACCGTCGAGTCGGGCGTGCTGGTCTGGGCCGACGACGCCGACGGCCTCGCCAAGGCCACCGGGCTGCCCGCCGGGGCCCTCGCCGCCGAACTGGAGACCGCCGCCGCCGTCGCGCGCGGCGAGCGCGCCGACGAGCACGGCCGCGCCAACTGGGAGCGCCCGCTCGCCGCGCCGTACGCGGCGGTCCGGGTCGTCCCGGCGCTGTTCCACACCCAGGGCGGGCTGATCGTCAACGAGGACGCCGCCGTCGTCGACCACGACGACCGCCCCATCCCCGGCCTGTACGCGGCGGGCGGCGCGGCGGCCGGGATCTCCGGCCACGGCGCCGACGGCTACCTGCCCGGCAACGGCCTGCTGCCCGCCTTCGGGCTCGCCTACCTCGCGGCCGGCGACGTCGCGCGCCGCCGCCCCGCCCCCGGACCTTCCGAACGCTGACCGCCCCACGACACTGAGGAGAGATGAATTGGCCACGACCGAGCTGCTGCTGAAGAACGTGCGGGTGGTCCGTCCCGACGCTCCCGAGGGCGCCGAGCCCGAGCGCCTCGACATCGCCGTCAACGACGGCACCATCGTCCGCCTCGCGCCCGACCTGCCCGATGACGACGCCGCGACGGTGGTGGACGGCGGCGGAAAGCTGGCGTTCCCCGGCGTGGTGGACGCGCACCAGCACTGGGGCATCTACAACGAGCTCGCCACCGACACCCGTTCGGAGAGCCGCGCCAGCGCGCAGGGCGGCGTCACCACCTCGCTGACCTACATGCGCACCGGGCAGTACTACCTGAACAAGGGCGGCCCGTACCGCGAGTTCTTCCCCGAGGTGCTGAGCGCCGCGAGCGGCAACGCCTACGTCGACTACGCCTTCCACCTCGCGCCGATGATGGCGGAGCACATCGAGGAGATCCCGTACCTCGTCGAAGAGCACGGCGTCACCTCGTTCAAGATCTTCATGTTCTACGGGAGCCACGGGCTGCACGGCCGCTCCACCAGCCAGAGCGAGTTCCTGATGACGCCGCCGGACGAGCGGTACGACATCGCGCACTTCGAGTTCGTCATGCGCGGCATCCAGAAGGCCCGCGAGCAGCTGTCCGACTACGCCGACCACATCTCGCTGTCGCTGCACTGCGAGACCGCCGAGATCATGACGGCGTACACGAAGATGGTCGAGCGGGAGGGCAGGCTCACCGGCCTGCGCGCCTACAGCGCCTCGCGCCCGCCGCACTCCGAGGGCCTCGCCGTCACCATCGCCTCCTACCTCGCGCACGAGACGGGCCTGCCGAACATCAACCTGCTGCACCTGTCGTCGGAGAAGGCGCTGTCGGCGGCGCTGACCATGGCGTCGGCGTTCCCGCACATCGACTTCCGCCGCGAGGTCACGATCGGGCACCTGCTCGCCGACGTCGACACCGCGCACGGCTTGGGCGGCAAGGTCAACCCGCCGCTGCGCGACCGCGAGGACGTCGAGGCGCTCTGGCGGCACGTCCTCGCCGGAGAGGTCGACTGGGTCGTCAGCGACCACGCCTGCTGCCGCGACGAGATGAAGTTCGGCGCCGACCGCGACGACATCTTCCTGGCCAAGTCGGGGTTCGGCGGCGCCGAGTACCTGCTGCCCGGCCTGGTCGGCGAGGGCGCCAAGCGGGGCCTGCCGCTCCAGCGCGTCGCGAAGCTGACCTCGTGGAACCCGGCCCGCCGCTACGGCCTGCTCACCAAGGGGACCATCGCCGAGGGCTACGACGCCGACATCGCGCTGGTCGACCCGGACGTGTCCTGGACGGTCCGCGCCGCCGACTCGGAGTCCACGCAGGAGTACACCCCGTTCGAGGGCTTCCCGATGACGGCGAAGGTCACCGACACGTTCGTGCGCGGCAACCACGTGTACTCCGACGGGAAGGTGCTCGGCGACCCGGTCGGCAAGTACCTGCGGCGCGGCCGCTGACGGCTCCCTAGGATCATCGGGTGACCAACCAGACCGCAGAGCGGCAGTCGTCCGGCACGGAGGTGGCCGGCCGGGTCGCCGACGTGCTGCTGCTGTTCGCCGGGGGGCCGCAGTACCTCGGCGTCAGCGCGATCAGCCGGGAGCTCGGCATCTCCAAGGCCGTCGTGCACCGCATCCTGCGGTCGCTGGTGTCGCGGGAGATGCTGGAGGCGGACCCCGGCGGGTACCGGCTCGGGCCCGCCGCCGTCGCGCTCGGCGTCAGCGCGCTGCGCCGGTTCAACGTCCGCAACGCCGCCGCGCCGGTGCTGCGCAGGCTGCGCGACGAGACCGGCGAGACGACGACGCTGTCCGGGCTCGTCGCCGACGAGCGGGTCTACCTCGACCAGTTCGAGAGCCCGCACGAGGTCAAGATGACCGTCGAGGTCGGCCGCCGGTTCCCGCTGCACGCGGGCTCCTCGGGCAAGGTGATCCTCGCCTTCCTGCCCGAGGAGCGCCGCGAGGCGCTGCTGGCCCGCCCGCTGGCCGCGCTGACCCCCGGCACCGTCACCGACGTGGCGGCGCTGCGCGCCCAGCTCGCCGAGACGGCGCGCGAGGGCGTCGGCGTCTCGCTGGGGGAGCGGCAGGCCGACGCCGGGTCGGTCGCCGCGCCG
Source organism: Spirillospora sp. NPDC000708 (assembly GCF_040299565.1). NCBI lineage: Bacteria > Bacillati > Actinomycetota > Actinomycetes > Streptosporangiales > Thermomonosporaceae > Spirillospora > Spirillospora sp. NPDC000708. Next base: position 27,429 of record NZ_JBEPCJ010000023.1, on the reverse strand, counting down.
CTGTTCGGCCCGGACGGCGAGGTGCACGGCTCGATCAGCGTCTGCGGCCCCCGGCACCGCTTCACCCCGGAGGCCGTGGAGCGGTACCGGGCGCTCGTCCGGGACGCCGCCGAGGAGATCACGCGGACGTGGACGACCCACCGGTGACCGGCCGGTAGTGCGTCGTGAGGCGCCGCTCGTCGTCCAGCGTGTGGAACGCGACGCCGGGCGGCGCCTCGTGGTCGGCGACGGGGCCGTCCTGCCCGGGGAGCCGGATGGTGGAGACGACCCCCGGCGCCACCAGCAGCGGCCGCCCGGCGAACGTGGTGGCCGCCGCCGTGTGCGCGTGCCCGCACAGCACGGCCGCCACCTGCGGGTGCCGGTCGAGCACGGCGGCGAGCCGTTCCGCCCCGAACAGGCGGATCCCGTCGACGTACGGGACGCCGAGCGTCACCGGCGGATGGTGGAAGCAGACGAACGCCGGGGCGCCGGGCCGTTCGCCGAGCACGCCGTCCAGCCAGCCGAGCGTCTCGTCGGAGAGGTACCCGTGGTCCTCCCCGGGGACGGACGAGTCGCACATGGCGAAGACCGCGCCCCCGATCTCGTGCACCCGGTCGACCGGCCCGCCGGACGGCTCCTCGCCGAGCAGCGCCTTGCGGAACGCCTCCCGCCGGTCGTGGTTGCCGGGGCAGGTCAGCACGGGGTGCGGCGACCGGAGGACCGCGCGGGCCGCCTCGTACTCGGCGGGCGCGCCGTGGTCGGCGACGTCCCCGGTGACGAGGACGGCGTCGAGCGGCAGCCCGTCCAGGTGCCGCATGACGCGGCGGGTGCGTTCGAGGGCGCGCTCCCCGCCGTCGAGATGGGTGTCGCTGAGCTGCGCGAAAGTGATCATGCCGCGAATCTAGGCCGCGACAGGACCGACCTTAAGATCCAGTTCCATGGCGGAAGAGTGGACCAGTCCGGGGGTCGACCTGCACCTGGAGCTCGACCCGTCCGGCGGGCGCCGGGACGCCCTCGAACGCGCCCTCCGCGACGCGGTCAGGTCCGGGCGCCTCGGGCCGGGCGCGGTCGTCCCCTCGACGCGCGCCCTCGCCGCCCAGCTCGGCGTCTCGCGCGGCACGGTGACGGCCGCCTACGACCAGCTGATCGCCGAGGGCTACCTGACAGCCCGCCAGGGCGCCGCGACCCGGGTCGCCGAGATCCGTTCCGGGCTCCCTTCCGCGGAGCCCGGGAAGCCCGCGCCCGAGGGACCCCCGCCCGGGAAGCCCTCGCCCGCGCCAAGACCCGTCTGGGCCGGTTCGTGGGCGACCGCCGGGACGGTCGCGCACGACCTGCGGCCCGGCCGTCCCGACCTCGGCACCTTCCCCGCGTCGGCCTGGCTGCGCTCGACGCGCCGCGTCCTGACCACGGCGGGCCCCGAGGCGCACGCGCTCAGCGACCCGCGCGGGCGGCCCGAGCTGCGCGACGCCCTCGCCGGCTACCTGCGGCGCGTCCGGGGCGTCGACGCCGACCCGGGCCGGATCGTGATCACGTCCGGGTACGCGCAGGGGCTCGGCCTGCTCGCCCGGGGCCTCGGCGACGCCGGGACGTCCGCCGTCGCCATGGAGGAGCCGGGGCATCCGTACCACCGCATGATCGTCGCCCGCGCGGGACTCCAGGTCGTCCCGCTGCCGGTGGACGGCCTCGGCGCCCGCACCGACCTGCCCGTGGACGCCGGCGCGGTGGTGCTCACCCCGGCGCACCAGTACCCGTCCGGCGCCACGCTCGCCCCGGACCGCCGCCGCGCCGCGGCCGCGTGGGCGCGCGACACCGGCGGGCTCGTCGTCGAGGACGACTACGACGGCGAGTTCCGCTACGACCGCCAGCCCGTCGGCTCCCTCCAGGGCACCGCGCCGGGCCACGTCGTCTACGCGGGCACCGCGTCCAAGACCCTCGCGCCGGCGCTGCGGCTGGCCTGGCTGGTGCTGCCCGCCGGCCTGGTCGAGCCGGTCGCGGAGGCCAAGCGCCTCGCCGACGCGCACACCCCGTCGCTCGGGCAGCTCGTCCTCGCCGACCTGATCACCGGCCACGCCTACGACCGGCACGTGCGCGCCGCCCGGCTGCGCTACCGGCGCCGCCGGGACGAGCTGGTCGGGGCGCTGCGGCGGCGGGCGCCGCACGTGCGCGTGCTGGGCGTCGCGGCCGGGCTGCACGCCCTTGTCCTGCTCCCAGACGGCGGTCCCGGCGAGGCCGAGGTCATGGCGCGGGCGGCGGCGCGCGGCCTCGCGCTCCAGCCGCTCGGCGAGTTCTGGCAGCGGCCGGACGGGCGCCCGCAGGGACTCGTCGTCGGCTACAGCACCCCGCTCCGGTCCGGCTACGCCGCCGCGCTCGACGCGCTCTGCTCCGTCCTGCGATACAAAGCCTGATCGGTCCGGTTTGTCGGCCCTGCTCCTCAACACCGCGGGGCGCTTCTGCAAGGATCCTCTGTCATGAGCCTTCTCGAGACCCTGGCCGGCAAGGGACTGCGGCGCGAGCCGCCGACGCGGGACGAGGCGCTGGCGGTGCTGGCGACGTCCGACGACGACATCCTCGACGTGGTGGCCGCCGCCGGCCGTGTCCGCCGGCACTGGTTCGGCCGCCGGGTCAAGCTGAACTACCTGGTCAACCTCAAGTCCGGGCTGTGCCCCGAGGACTGCTCGTACTGCTCGCAGCGGCTCGGCTCGAAGGCCGACGTCCTCAAGTACACGTGGCTGAAGCCCGAGGAGGCCGCCGACGCGGCCGCCGCCGGGATGGCGGCGGGCGCCAAGCGGGTCTGCCTGGTCGCCAGCGGCCGCGGCCCGACGGACCGCGACGTCGAGCGCGTCGCCGACACCATCGCCGCGATCAAGGAGCGCGGCGACGTGGAGATCTGCGCCTGCCTCGGCCTGCTCGGCGACGGCCAGGGCGAGCGGCTCGCCGAGGCCGGCGCGCACGCCTACAACCACAACCTCAACACCTCCGAGGGCGTGTACGGCGACATCTGCACCACCCACGACTTCAGCGACCGGCAGGACACCGTCCAGAAGTCGAAGGACGCCGGCCTGTCCCCGTGCTCCGGCCTCATCGCCGGGATGGGGGAGACCGACGAGGACCTCGTCGACGTCGCGTTCGCGCTCCGCGACCTCGGCGTGGACTCGGTCCCCGTCAACTTCCTCATCCCGTTCGACGGCACGCCCCTCGCCGAGCGGTGGGCGCTCACCCCGCAGCGCTGCCTGCGGATCCTCGCGATGGTCCGGTTCGTCCACCCGGACGTGGAGGTCCGGCTCGCCGGCGGACGCGAGATCCACCTGCGCAGCCTGCAGCCGCTCGCCCTGCACGTCGTCAACTCGATCTTCCTCGGCGACTACCTGACCAGCGAGGGCCAGGCCGGCAAGGCCGACCTGGAGATGATCGAGGACCTCGGCTTCGAGGTGGAGGGTGCCGACACGCCCAGCATGCCGGAGCACCGCCGCGCCGAGACGGTGTCCGTCCGCCGCCGCGGCGCGGGCACGGCGCTGCCGCCGAACGCCTGACCGGGGACCCGGGCGGCGTCAGCCGGCCTTGGCGATGATGTCGGCGATGCCGCGCTCGGCCAGCGCGGCGATCGTGAACGACGGATTCGCGCCGCCGACGCTGCCCGGGACCATCGACCCGTCCAGCGCGTACAGGCCCTTGTAGCCCTTCACCCGCCCGTACAGGTCGGACGAGGTGCCGAGCACGCACCCGCCCAGCGGGTGCGCGGTCAGCGTCGCCGGCCACGTCACCGCGATCGGGATGGCGTCGGAGTTGGCGTGCATCACCTTGTTCACCCAGTCCGTCGCCGACTTCGCCGCCGCGTCCGCCTTGCCCGCCCAGTCCGAGAGCTCCACCGTCCTGCCGGCCTTGTCGTAGACGAAGCTCGCGCGGTTCTCCAGGTCGGCGGTCATCACCAGCGTCTGCACGATCGGCAGGCCCTGCGCCTCGATGAGCTGCCAGCTCTCCACCCGCATCGGCAGCTCGAACTCCCCGTCCACGAAGATCGTGGACGCGCTCGGCGCGCCCTGGCTCGGCCCCGCCGGGCCCGCGTAGCTGTACCCGGCGTACTGGTCGCCGTTGTCGCCGAACCCCGTCCCCACCGACGCGTCCAGGTCGGGCAGCGCGCCCGTCTCCCGCGCCGCGACGAGCAGCCGGTTGGTGTTGAGCGTCCCGGCGCACAGGAAGAGCATGTCGCAGGTGTACTCGACGGTGTCGAGGGTCCGGCCCGCGGTGTCGAGATGCCGGACGGCCAGCCGGTACCTGCCGTCCGTCCCGATCCCGATCGACGTCACCTCGCTCATCGTCTGGAACCGCACCTTCCCGGTGGCCTTCGCCGCCGGGATGTAGTTCACCGTCAGGCTGTTCTTGGCGCCGTCGCTGCACCCGAAGTCCGCTTCGCCCGCGATGGCGGACGGACGCACCGTGCCGGCCAGCTCCTTGCGCAGCACGTCCCAGTTGAACATCGACATCAGCCGCTCGGACGTGTACCCGGCCTTCGCGACGTGCTGGTCCCACACCCGCGAATGCGTGAACGGCGCCGACCCGTAGACGTCGTCCGGCATCACGCTCGGCTTCAGCACCGACTGCACCTTCGGGTACCACTTCGACGTCATCTCCTGATAGGTGATGTCCGCCGGGAACAGCTTCTCGAAGTACTTCCGCGGCGGCGCCACCGTCGCGCACGTGTACACCAGCGACCCGCCGCCGAGCCCCGCGCCGCACGCGATGTTCAGGTTCTTCTCGTTCGACACCTCCATGACGCCCGCGTACGGCGTCATCGGGAACGGCAGCACCATCGGCCAGTCCGCGTAATCGCGGAACCAGAACATCTTCTCGCTGTAGTTCAGCTGCGACCCGAACACCGCCTTCTGCGGGTCCGTCGTCCATTCCTGGCCGCGTTCCAGGACGAGCGTGTCCACGCCGGCCTGCCCGAGCCGGCACGCGCTGATCGACCCGCCGAACCCGGACCCGACCACGATCGCCTTGTAGTCCGTCCTCTCCGCGGCGGACGCCGGGCGCCCGAGCGCCCCGCCTAACGCGACGGCCAGCCCGCCTCCGGCGGACGCCTGCAGGAACGAACGGCGGCTGAGCGTGCTCATGGGACGACCTCCGGCCTCGGGGTGGTTGCCGGAAACTGTCGCCCACGCCCGACCGCCGCGGAATGAAGCTCGCCACCAACTTCCCGGCGGGTCGTTGTGAGCCGCCTGACAGAAACAAATCCCGTTGCGCTCGTCCGGGTGCCCTCGCCAGCATGCTCGGATGACACCACCACCCGCGACCGGCCGCCGCCTGCCCTGGGAGGCGGTCCCCGCCGCGCTGCGCGCGGACGTCGAGGAACGACTCGGCGGCGACGTGGTGGAGGCCGCGACGCAGCCCGGCGGGTTCTCCCCGGGCGTCGCCGCCCGCCTCCGCCTCGCCGGCGGCCGCCGCGCGTTCGTCAAGGCGGTCGGCCCGGCGCCGAACCCCGACAGCCCCGCCATCCACCGCGCCGAAGCGGCCATCGCCGCCGCCCTCCCGGACGACGCGCCCACACCCGCCTTCCTCGGCTCGTTCGACCGCGACGGCTGGGTCGTCCTGCTCTTCGAGGACGTCGACGGCGCCCCGCCCGCCCAGCCATGGGACCCCGGCGAGCTGGCCCGCGTCCTGGACGCCGTCGCCGACCTTTCCCGGAGCCTGACGCCCGCCCCCCTCCCCGCACCGCCGGCCGAGGAGCGCTTCGCGGACGAGTTCCAGGGCTGGCGGCACCTCCTCGCCGCCCACCGCCGGGGCGACGACGACCTGGCGGGCCTCGACCCGTGGGCGGCGCGGAACCTCGCGCGCCTCGCCGCCGCCGAGCCCGGCTGGCCGTCCGCCGTCTCCGGCACCACCCTCGCCCACGCCGACCTGCGCGCGGACAACCTCCTCCTCACCCCGGACCGCGTGGTCGTCGTCGACTGGCCGTGGGCGTGCCGGGCGGCGCCGTGGTTCGACCTGATGCTCTTCCTGCCCAGCGTCCGCATGCAGGGCGGCCCGCCCTGCGAGGACGTCTTCGCCGCCCACCCGGTCGCGCGCCGCGCCGACGGCGACGCGGTGACGACCGCCCTCGTCGCCTGGTCCGGCTTCCTCATCGGCAACGGCCGCCGCCCTGCGCCGCCCGGCCTGCCCACCCTCCGCGACTTCCAGACCGCCCAGGGCACCGCCGCTCTCGAATGGCTCAGAACACGCACGAACTGGCTTTGAGAGCGGTTCGGACGCCGTTCACGGCGAGATGCCGCTGTGCCGTTCGCACCGGTCCCACACGGCGTCGCACACGGATTCGTCCAGGACGCTCGCCGGCCAGGGCGTGCGCTCGGCCTTGGCGTTGACGTAGACGCCGGTGACGTTCCGCATCTCCGGACTGGTGGCCAGATGAACGGTGGAACGGGTGGGCTTGGCCAGATCGCTCATCAGCCGCGGCCCCAGGAAGCGCAGCAACGGCACCAGGGGCCGGTAGACGTAGGGGAACGCGGCGGCGGTCATGGCCCGGTTGCCCGGCGTGTAGGCGTGGCCGGGATAGGCGACGTTGACGGTGACGGCGTCGTTGGCGACCCGGGCCGCGAAACGGCGACTCATCGCCATCAGCGCGGTCTTGGCGTGGTTGTACTGGGAGAACGTCCAACCGAGGAAGCGCTTCTCCGCCTCGAGATTGGACGGGTCGACCGGTCCGCCGGGGATCCCGCCGGTCAGGTTGATGACGCGCGCGTCAGGGGCGTCGCGCAGGAGGGGCAGGAGCAGGCAGGTCAGCGCGTAGGGCGCGAGGACGTTCACGGCGAAGGTCGCCTCCACCCCGTCCTCGGTGAGGGTGCGCGGCGCGACCACGCCGCCGAGATTGTTGATGAGCACGTCCAGGCGGTCATGTCGTGCCCTCATCTCGTCCGCGAGCGCGCGCAGGCCGGCCAGGCGTGACAGATCCGCGGTCACACTGCTCACCCCCGCGCCGTCACCCCCGAGTTCCCGGGCGGCGGCTTCCGCGCGCACGCGATCGCGCCCGACCACGACGACCCGTGCGCCCATCGCCACGAGCGCCCGCGCGGTCTCCTTGCCGATCCCTCCCGTGCCGCCCGTGACCAGGACGGTCTTGCCGTGCATCGTCATCGCTCTCCCTCGCCGCCGCGGTCGAATGATTCGCATCGTATGTCACCGAGTGACAAGTATGGCGTTGCATGTCAGAAACTATCCTTGGTGCATGGACGACGCGGAACGGGCGGGGTTGCGGGAACGGACGAGGCGCGCGGTGCGGACCGAGCTGGCGGAGCTCGCGCTGCGCCTGTTCGTCGAACGCGGCTACGAGGAGACGACGGTCGACGACATCGCGATGGCCGCCGGACTCTCCAAGCGCAGCTTCTTCCGCTATTTCCCGTCCAAGGAGGACGTGGTCTTCGGCGACGTCGAGGACCTGGCCGACCGGGTCGCCGAGGCCGTCCGCGCGCGCCCGGCGGAAGAGCCGCCCTGGACGGTGCTCCGGGCCGTCCTGCGCGAGTGGGGAGAGCGCATCCAATCCGCGCAGAGGGATCCCGCGGTGCTGCGGCTGATCGAGTCCAGCCCGGCGCTGCGCGCGCGCCTGAACCAGCGGCGCGACGCGATGCGCGACCGGATCACCACCGCGCTGTGCGAGCGGCCCGGCCCCCGGCTCGACCCGTTCATTGCCGACCTGCTGACCGGCTGCGCCGCGGCGGCGCTGGACGCCGCGAACCGCGAATGGCTCCGCTGCGACGGGGCCGCCGACCGCACCGGCTTGATCGACCGGGCGTTCGACGCGATGGCCCCCGCGCTCTGACGGAAGCGCCGATCAGGTGAGCGGGCGCGGGCCGGCCGCCGCCGCGCGGTCCCCCGATCCCCGATCGGCCGGGAACTCGGCCCACACCGTCGTGCCGGGGCCGTCCGGGCGGTGGCCCCACGCCTTCGCGAGCGCGGCGACGATGTGCAGGCCGCGCCCGCTCTCACCGTCCGGCTCGCTCCGCACGACCGGCCGCGCGCCGCCCGCGCCGTCATCGGTCACCTCGGCGCGCAGGACCCCGCGTCCCGCCCACAGCGCGATCGTGATCTTCCCGCCCCTGCCGGACGCGGTGTGCCGGATGCCGTTGGCCGCCAGCTCGTCCACCACCAGCGCCATGTCCGCGAGCAATTCCGACCCGGGGGAGATGTGCCCGGGAACCAGCGTGTCCCGCAGAAAAAGCCGAGCATAAGGGACGGAACGGTCAACTCCCGGAAGTGTGAGCGCCCCCAGAAGCTCCATACCGTTCTCTGTGCTCGTCCATACATATCGAGCCTTGCCGGATGCCATCGTTCCCTTCCTCTCTTCTGCCTCCGCAAGGCTCGCTACCGCCCCTCCTGGTATCAACGCCTTCCCGCGAGGTGAGGGCCATCCGTCGTGGGCGCGTTCAAAAGCTGAAGTATCTAACTTCGAATGTTTCGAAACCGTGGCAACTCACTCCCGATCGAACGCGCAGCGTGACATGATGCTCACATGTCGTCAGAAGATCAATTGTCGTATCGTCGGCGAAAGATCGGTGGGGCGCTCCGCCGGTACCGGGACGAGCGCGGTCTGACGCAGGAAGCCGCGGCCCGGCTGGTCGAACGCTCCCCGGCCTCCCTCAGTGCCTACGAGAACGGCCACCGCGCCATCCGCCCCCGTGACCTCCGCCAAATCCTCGACCACTACGGCATCACAGATGAACGTGAGCGTGCACTCCTGCTCGACCTGGCCGCGCAGGGGCGCAAGCCTGGCTGGTGGCGCGACTTCGACGTTCCCAAGGGCCCCTTCATCGTCGACTTCGTGTCGCTCGAAGGGGATGCTTCGCGTATTCGCTCCTTCGAGAGCATGGCGATCCCGGGGCTCCTTCAGACCCCCGCCTACATCGCCGCCGTGTTCAGGGCGTACGACCCCCTTCGAAGCGAGCCCCATGGGAACAAGGCGGTCGAGTTTCGGCTGATGCGCCAGCGCATCCTCGAAAAGTCCTCGCTGCACGTCTCCTGGATCATTGCAGAAGCCGCGTTGCGAATGCTCGTCGGGAGCCCGAGCGTAATGAAAGAGCAGCTCACCAGATTGGTGGAGATCGCTGATCAGAGCCGCCATTCCCTGAGGGTGATGCCATTGTGCGCGGGAGCGCACCCTGGCATGGACGGGTCCTTCTCGATACTAGATGTCGGGTCGGAGGCCCCCGTGCAGGTCGTGGCAACCCACAGTCTCACGCGGAGTTGGCTCGTTGACGAGCCGTCGAAGATTGCGGAGTACGACAAAGTGCACGGAGAGTTGATGTCACGCTCCCTCTCGAAGATGGATTCCCGTAACCGCATCAAGGAGATAGCGTCTGAACTATGAGCGGACACTCCTCTGAGCGGGCGCGTTGGCGCAAGAGCAGCTACAGCACGCAGGACCCGGCTGAGTGCGTGGAGGTCAGGCGCGCGACACAAGGTGTCCTCACCAGGGACTCGAGCGACCCGTCCGGGCCGACGTTGAAGTTCGTGCCTGGGGAGTGGCGGGCTTTCCTTGCTGACGTCAAGCACGGGGTTCACGACAGATGAGTGGGCGAGAGACGCCTGCGGTGCGGTGGCGGACGAGCAGTTACAGCTCCGGCCAGGGAACTCAGTGCGTCGAGGTCGCCAGCCTTTCTCAGAGCGTCGGGGCGCGGGACTCGAAGGACCCAGCCGGGCACGTGCTGACATTCGGTCCGGGGGAGTGGCGGGCGTTCCTCGCTGATGTGAAGCGGGGTGCTCACGACCTATGAGCGGGCAGGAGACGTCCACAGCGCGGTGGCGTACCAGCAGTCATAGCTCCGGTCAGGGAACTGAGTGCGTCGAGGTCGGGGATATGGCGCGGCGGGTCGTGGCGCGGGACTCGAAGGATCCGTCAGGGCCTGTGCTGGCTTTCAGCACGGGCGAGTGGGCGGTGTTCCTCCGGGACGTCAAGCGTGGCCGGTACGACGCCTAGCGGACGTGGTCTGACCGCGAGGCGGTAGCGGTCCATCAAGAGGACGCCGCAGGCTCCTGGCCGGGGCGGGTGCTGGTCCGGCGGACGATGGACCACGACGCGGCCTCGGGGTCCGGTTCCTCACCCAGCGCGGCACGCGCGCAGGCGGCGCCCTGCTCGCGCAGCGATTGCGCGACGGTCGTCAACCCCAGCCGGGCCGCCACCGCCGCGTCGTCCCAGCCGGTCACCGCCACGTCGCCGGGGACGGTGCGGCCCGCGGCGCGGACGGCCTGCACGACCCCCGCCGCCTGCTGGTCGCTCATCGCGGCGATCGCGTCGGGCGGCTCGGGGGAGGCCAGCAGGGCCGCCGCGAGCCGTTCGGCTTCGGCTCCGTCATTGCGCGAGCACACCGCGACGGTCACGTCGCGCCAGCCGATACCGGCGTCCTCGGCCGCGCGCCGGTAGCCCTCCAGTCGCTCGCGCGTCACCGGGAACAGCACGTCCGCCGGATCGATGCCCGTGGAGACCATGCTGATCCGGTCCCGGGACAGCGGGAAGCTCACCACCGCCGGACGCTCGGCCCCCGCGAACGCGATCGCGCCCACCGCGCGGGCCGCCGCGCGGTCGTCGATGCCGACCAGCCCGATCCCGGGAACCGCCGGACCTCCGTGCACCACCGCCGGACGCTTCACGGCCTGGACGGCCGACAGGACCGGGTCGTCGTCGGAGGTGGTCCAGACGACGAACCCGTCAACGGCGGCCTCGGTGATCCGCCGGCCGTCGTCGGCGGCGCCCGTGATCGGCAGGATCGTCATGCCGTACCCGCGGTCGGCGCAGACGTCGGCGATCCCCGCCAGGAAGGACGCCGCCTCCGGGTCCTCGAAGGCGTAGCTCAGATGCTCGCCCATGACGACGCCGAGCGCTCGGGTGCTGCCGCGGCGCAGCGACCGGGCGCTCGGATCCGGACCGGCGTAACCGAGCCGCGCGGCGGCGTCGAGCACCTTCGACCGGGCCCGGTCCGACACGCGCTCCGGCCGGTTGTAGGCGTAGGAGGCGGTCATGACCGAAACGCCGGCCAGTTCGGCCACCTGCGCGAGCGTCACCCGCTTCGAACCCGCGGACGATTCCATGGCGACCAGCCTAGCGAGCCTGTGTATCGTTACACATATGTCGGATACGTCGGTTTGCCGGCCGCGCCGCCTGATCGCCGCGGCGATCGTGGCCTTCGCGGCGTTCGGCGCGTTCTGGGGAGCGTGGGGCGCCGCCGTGCCGCGGGTGCAGCGGCAGGCCGGGCTCGACGACGGCCGGCTCGGCTTCGCGCTGCTGTTCGTCGGCGCGGGCGCCCTCCCGTCGATGCTGCTCATGGGCAGGGCGCTCGATCGATGGGGGCCGAGGGTCGCGGGCGCGGCCATCGCCGCCCTCGGCTGCGCCGGCGCCGGGATGGTGCTGACCGCGGTGAACCTGGCGACCCTGTGCGCCGGGCTGACCGTCGTCGGTGCCACCAGCGGAGCGGCGGACGTGGCCATGAACGCGGTCGCGGGTCGCGCCGAGAGGACGGCCGGGCGTCCCGTCATCACCCGCGCTCACGGCGTCTTCTCGGGCCTCGTGGTCCTCGCGAGCCTCGCCACCGGGGCGGTCGCGTCGCTGCCGGTCGCGGTCCCGTTCGCGGCCGTGGCCGCCGTCTCCCTGGCGGCCGGCGCCGCTCTGGTCAGGGCCTTGGGCGACGGGAGCGCCGGTCAGGCGCGCGAGCACGCCGCGGAAGCCGATCCGGCGCCGCTCGGACGGGGCGGCCTCGTCCCGTTCGTGCTCATCGGGACGCTGGGCGCGCTCGGATTCGCCGCCGAGAACGCCCACGAGAGCTGGAGCGCGGTCTTCGCCCACGACGAACTCCACTCGGGCGCCGGGCTGAGCGCCGTCGCACCCGCCGTGTTCGCCGGAGCGGTCGCGATCACCCGGTTCGCCATCGGCGGGCTCGGAGCCGCCCACGCCCGCGCCGTCCTCCTCGGCGGCACGACGGCCGCCGCGGCCGGCACCGCCCTGATCGCGGCGGCGCCCACGCTGCTCGTCGCCGGGGCGGGGCTCGCGGTGGCCGCCGCCGGGACCGCGGTGCTGTTCCCGACCCTGCTCGGCATCGTCTCCCGCGACGTCGAGGAGTACCGCCGCGGTCGCGCGACGTCCGTCGTCTCGACCGTGTCCTACCTCGGATTCCTCCTCGGTCCGGTCTACGTCGGGCTGTGGGCCGACGCCGTGGGACTGCGCGGAGCGATGCTCGCGATCGCGGCCCTGGCCGCCGCCCTGCTCGTCCTCACCCCGGCGCTCCTGCGCGTCAGCGGCCTGGGCCACCGCGCGGCCCGTTGAGGGATCAACGGTCGCGGACCACCCCGGCGACGGTGGTGGCGACGACCTTGCGGACGGCCTCGGGGCTCGGGCGGGGGCCGGTCCGGTCGGCGAACGCGAGGTGCCCCGCCCCGACCAGCATCGGCGCGAGGGTGTCCACGTCGGCGTCGGCGGCGATGCGCCCGAGGTCGCGCTCGGCGGCGAGGTAGGACGCGATCATGGTGACCGCCTCGGTGGCCAGCGGGACCCCGGTCGGCCTCGTCGCGCGGAGCTTCGCGCGCAGCTCGTCCCGCGACGTGATGAGGGCGACGATCGCGACCGCGACCGTCTCGAACACCCCGGTCAGGGCCTCGGCGAGGTTGCCGACGACGGTCCCCGTCCCGGCCCGCTCGCACAGCTCGGCCTCCTGGGCCCGGACGCGGGCGACGCGGTCCTCGACGAGTTCGGCGAGGAAGGTGTCGAAGTCGCTGAAGTGCCGGTGCAGGACGCCCTTGGCGCATCCGGCCTCGGTGGTGACGGCGCGGCTGGTCAGGGCGTTCGGCCCGTCGCGGAGCAGGACGCGCTCGGCCGCGTCGAACAGTTGCTGCCGCGCGTCCCGCAGAGCCACCCCGGTCGGCACAGTGCATCCCTCCTTGACCAAGTGGGCGATCGCCCATTTATAGTGGGCGCATGACCACTCTACCGCCGGAGCCCCCGCGTCCCGCCCCCCACCAGTACCGCGAGGTGGCCGAGTCGTTCGGCGCCGACACCGAGCGCTACGACCGCACCCGCCCCCGCTACCCGGACGCGCTGATCGAGCGGATCGTCGCGGGGAGCCCCGGCCGCGACGTCCTCGACGTCGGCTGCGGCACCGGCATCGAGGCGCGGCAGCTCCGGGCGGCGGGGTGCCGGGTGCTCGGCGTGGAGCCCGACGCACGGATGGCCGCGTTCGCGCGGGGCACCGGCATCGAGGTCGAGGTGGCCACGATCGAGGACTGGGACCCGGCCGATCGGACGTTCGACGCGGTCGTCGCGGGAACCGCATGGCACTGGGTCGACCCGGTCGCGGGCGCCGCCAAGGCCGCCCGCGTGCTGCGCCCCGCCGGCCGCCTCGCCGTGTTCTGGCACGCCATGGAGCTCCCCGCGGAGATCGTCGACGCCTTCGTGGCGGTCTACCGGCGCGTCGCGCCCGATTCGCCGTTCAACATGCAGGCGGCCCGGCAGGGCCTGGACGGCTACGAGCCCCTCCTCGACAAGGCCGCCGGCGGCATCGCGGAGGTCGGCGGATTCTCCGCCCCCGAGCGGTGGCGGTTCGAGTGGGAGCACACCTACACGCGCGACGAGTGGCTGGACCAGATGCCCACCCAGGGCTCGCTCACCCGGCTCCCCGCCGACCACGTGGCGCAGGTGCTGGAGGAGGTCGGAGCCGCCATCGACGCGCTGGGCGGCGCCTTCACCATGCCCTACGCCACCGTCGCCGTCACCGCCACCCGCCGCCCGCCCGCGTGAGGGCGTGGTGATGATCACATCTGGTGGTAGTCAACAATTTGAGTAATCGCGCGGGGTTATCGTCGGGGCATGTCGTTGCGTCATGCGGTGATGGCCGCGCTGCTGGAGGGCGAGGCGTCGGGGTACGACCTGGCCAAGGGGTTCGACGCGTCGGTGGCCAACTTCTGGATGGCCACCCCGCAGCAGCTCTACCGGGAACTCGACCGGATGCGCGAGGACGGCCTGGTCCAGGCGCGGGTCGTGGAGCAGGAGCGGCGGCCGAACAAGCGGCTGTTCTCGCTGACCGAGGAGGGGCGGCGGGAGTTGCGGGAGTTCACCGCCGGTCCGCCCCGCCCCGGCGCGATCCGCGACGAGATGATGGTCATGGTGCAGGCCGTCGACGCCGGGGACGCCGAGGGCGTGCGCTCCGCCGTCGAGGAGCGGGTGGAGTGGGCGCGGGCGAAGATCGCCCGGTTCGAGCGGCTGCAGGCGCGGCTGCTGGGCGGCCGCACCGAGGAGGAGTTCCTCGCGCACGCCGAGCGCGTCGGGCCCTACCTGACGCTGATGCGCGGGCTGGCGTTCGAGCGCGAGAACGAGCGGTGGGGCGAATGGGCCCTGGCCGTGCTGAGGCAGCGGGTCGGCTGATGCGGTACCTCCGGTACGTCGCGGTGGGGGACAGCCAGACCGAGGGCCTCAACGACGGCGACGAGCTGACCGGGTACCGCGGATGGGCCGACCGGCTCGCCGAGCTGCTCGCGGCGCGGGACGCCGGTTTCCGCTACGCCAACCTCGCGGTGCGCGGGCGTCTCGCGGCCGGGGTGCGGGCGGAGCAGACCGAGGCGGCGCTCGCCCTGGAACCGGACCTGGTCACCGTCATGGCGGGGATGAACGACCTGGTCAGGCCCGGTTTCGACGCACGGGCCGTGGCCGCGGAACTGGAGGCGATGCTGTCGGCCTTCACCGGCGCCGGCGCGCGGGTGGTCACGTTCACCTTCCCCGACGTCGCGAAGATCGCGCCGCTGGTGCGGCACCTGCGGCCGCGGGTGGTCGACCTCAACGAGCGCATCCGGACGGCTGCCGGCCGGCACGGCGCCCTGGTGGTGGACACGTTCCCGCATCCCGTGACGACCGACCCGCGGCTGTGGAGCCCCGACCGCATCCACGCGAGCCCGCTCGGGCACGCGCGCATCGCCGCGGCGGCCGCCCACGCGCTGGGCCTGCCCGGCGGGCACGCGTCCTGGTCCGACGCGCTCCCGCCGCTGCCGCCCGTCCCGGCGTGGCGCCGGGCGGGCACGGAGGCCGCCTGGGCGGGCAGGTTCATGGGGCCGTGGGTCGTCCGGCGGCTGCGCGGACGCTCGTCGGGCGACGGCCGCAGCGCGAAACGGCCCCGGCTCGAACCGGTCGTCCTGCCCTGAGGTCAGCGGTCCGGGCCGTCGGGCAGCGTGAGCATCCGTTCGAGGAGCATGTGCAGGTGGGCGCGGAAACGCTCCAGCTCGTCCCGTGAGATGTTCCGGTAGGGGCCGTCGGCCTCCTCCTCTTCCCCCTCCGCGCGCGTGCCGAGCGCCCGCTGGCTGAGGAAACCGGAGATGACCCAGGGGATCGTCCAGATGGTGAGGTCGAGGTCGACGTCGCCGGGGACCGCCTCGCGCAGGGCCTTGACGATCCCGCCGAGCCGCGGCCGGACGTACTGCTCCTCCAGGTCGGCGGTGTCTGCGGCGTCGCCGGTCCGGCGGTGCAGCCACAGCCCCAGGTACTCGGGGTGCGCGGAGTAGAAGTCGAGGTACTCGTCCAGCAGCCGCTCGACGCCCTGCCGGGTCGGGGTGAAGCCGCCGGCGGCGCCGCCGACCGCCGCCTTCTCGGCGTCGGTGGCCCGGCGCATCACCTCCCGGTACAGCTCCGTCTTGCCGCCGGTCAGGCGGTCGACGGTGGCGGGGTCGACGCCCGCCGCGTCCGCGATCAGGCGCGGCGACGTGCCGTCGAACCCCAGCTCGGCGAACAGCCGGGTGGCGGCGTCGACGATCCGATCGAGGTCCGCGTCGGCGCTCATACTCCCGACATTAGTCACGAACGGTAGCGAACCGTTTCCGCGAGGGTCATGGATCGGCCAAATCGCCGTCGCGATCAGCCTTCGTAGCCGTCGACGAAGCGGGCGAGGAGGCGCGCGAACTCCGCGCGCTCGGTGTCGCTCCAGTCGCGCATGGCCTTGGCGAAGTGCTCCTGGCGGGTGCGGCGGGTCGCCTCGACGACGGACCGGCCCGCCGGGGTCAGCTCCAGGTGGATGCGGCGGCCGTCCTCCTGGGACGCGACGCGGCGGACGTACCCGGACTTGACGGCCTCGGCGACGATGCGGCTGCCGCGCGAGGCGTCGACGCCGAGGCGGGTGGCGACCAGGCCGACGCTCATCTCCTGGCCCGGCTCGTCGGGGCCCTCGTCCACGACGTCCACGACGTGCAGGACCTGCACGTCGACGGGCAGGTTGTGGTCCCGGATCGCCGCCCTGCCGAGCCGCTGCCGGGACATGCCGCGGCGCAGCTTGACCATGTTCCGCTCGACGGCGTCCAGTGCCTCGTCGGTCATGCCGCCCAGTCTAGTCCGGTTGCGTCCCTCATATTACTGTGCTTAGCATCTACATGCCTTAAGCATATGAATGAGGGGTGCACATGACGATCGTCCAAGACGCGCCGGTGGGCATGAGCCACCGGCACCGGGTCCTGGTGTTCGGCGGCCTGATGCTCGCCGGGCTGATGTCGTCCCTGGACGCGACGGTCCTCGGCACCGCGCTGCCGACGATCGTCGGCGACCTCGGCGGGCTGGACCGGCTCGCCTGGGTCTCCACCGCGTACGTGCTGGCCACGAGCGTCACCGTCCCGCTGTCCGGACGGCTCGGCGACCTGTTCGGCCGCCGCCCGGTCCTGCTCACCGGGCTGATCGGGTTCCTGGCGGGCTCGGCGGCGTGCGGGGCGGCGCCGTCGATGGACGCGCTGATCGCGTTCCGCGTCGTCCAGGGGGCGGGCGCCGGGTGCCTGATGAGCTCGATGTTCGCGCTGACGGGGGAGCTGTTCGAACCGCGCGAGCGGGCCCGCTACCAGGGCTACTCGGCACTGGTCTTCGCGGTGTCGAGCATCGCGGGACCGCTGGTCGGCGGCTTCCTCACCGACCACGCGTCCTGGCGGTGGGCGTTCTACGTCAACCTGCCGCTCGGGCTGGCCGCCACCGCGATCACCCTGGCGTTCCTGCGGCTGCCGAAACCGGACCGGCGGCCCCGGATCGACTACGCGGGCATCGCCCTGCTCGGCGCCGCCGTCACCTGCTTCACGCTCCTGACCAGCTGGGCCGGGACCCGGTACGCGTGGGACTCGGCGGAGGTCCTCGCGCTCGCCGCCGGGTCCGCGGTGCTGTTCGCCGCATGGGTGCTCGTGGAGCGCCGCGCCGCCGAGGCGATCATCCCGCCGCGGCTGTTCCGCGACCGGTCGTTCGCGGTGGCGTGCGCCGTCGCCGCGGTCGGCGGCGCGACCGGCTTCGGGCTCGCCACGTACCTGCCGATGTTCTTCCAGGTCGTCGGGGGAGTCGGCGCCACCGAGTCCGGGCTCCTGCTGCTGCCGATGATGACCGGCCTGCTGGCCGCCTCGATGGGCGCCGGCCGGTACATCGCGCGGACCGGCCGCTACCACCGGCTGCCCGCCGCCAGCATGGCGATCAGCGCCGTCGGCGTCGCCCTGCTCGCCACCATGGACGTGCGCACCGGCCTCGTCACCGCCGGGGTCTTCATGACCGTCCTCGGCTTCGGCGCGGGGCTGTCGCAGCAGGTCGTCATGCTGATCGCGCAGAACGCGGCGCCGAGGCGCGACCTCGGCGCCGCCAGCTCGGGCGTGTTCGCGTCCCGCATGCTCGGCACCGCCGCCGGGATGGCCGTGTTCGGCGGCATCGTCTCCAGCCGGTTCGCCGAGGAGATCGGACGCCGCGTCCCGGCCGGGAAGGTGCCCGCCTTCGGCGACGCCGTCCGGCCCGAGGTGCTCGGCACCCTCCCCGAGCCGGTCCGGCACGGCGTCGCCGAAGCCTTCGCGCAGGCGTTCTCCGACCTGTTCCTCACCGGCCTGCCGCTGCTGGCGGTCGGCCTGGCGGCGGCGCTGCTGCTGCGGAACGTCCCGCTCGGCTCCCGCGAGTGACTACTTCACCTCCCGCCGGACGAGCCGGACGGCTACGCGCCGAGATCGGCGTCGTTGACCAGCAGCGCGACCTGCACCCGGTTGTTCAGCTCCAGCTTGGTCAGCAGCCGCGACACGTACGCCTTCACCGTCGCGACGCTCAGCGACAGCTCCCGGCCGATCTCGCTGTTCGTCTTGCCCTGCCCGACCCGCACCGCGACCGCCCGCTCGCCCTCGCTGAGCCGCTCCAGCAGCGCGCGGGCGCGGGCCTTGCGCGGATCGGCGCCCGCCTCGGCGACGAACGACATCATCCGGCGCAGCACCGCCGGCGACAGCATCGGCTCCCCGGCCGCGACCTGCCGGATCGCCTGGATGATCTCCGGCGGCGGGGTGTGCTTCAGCAGGAACCCGCTCGCGCCCGCGCGCATCGCGCGCAGGATGTGGTCGTCGGTGTCGAACGTCGTCAGCAGGATGATCTCCGGCGGGTCGCGCCGCGACCGGAGCAGCTCGGTGGCGGCCAGCCCGTCCAGCCGCGGCATCCGGATGTCCATCAGCACCACGTCCGGGCGGTGCTCGTTCACCGCGGGCACCGCCTCCGCGCCGTCCGCGACGCCCCCGACGACCTCCAGGTCCCCGGCGCCCGCGAGCATCATCGACAGCCCCGACCGGACGAGCGCGTCGTCGTCCACGATCAGCACACGGATGGGAGGTGAGTCCATCTCCCAACCCTATGGGCGCCGGGGCGAGCCGGCGGCCGCACCGACAGCCGCGCTTACGGCCGCCGGAGCCGCCGGCCGCTGATCTCCATCCCCGCCAGGCTGAACCACGCCTCGCGCTCGCCGCCGGGCCACGGGTCGACCCGGACGGCGCGCTCCTTCTCCTCGTCGTCGAGGGGCCGGGCGCCGCCGCGCACCAGCACGCTCCACCCCTCGTGCGTGCTGTCCTGGAACGCGTCGACCTCGAAGGCGGCCCGCACCTTCCCGCCCGGCACGGCGGTCATCAGGCTCCGGCTCAGCCGGCCCTGCAACGAGGTGCGGAACAGCACCGATTCGCCGTCGACGGCGTAGTTCACCGGGACCACCGCGGGCCCTTCGCCGTCCTCGAACGCGATCCGGCCGATGCCGCCGGGTGCGATGAGGCGCAGGCACTCCTCGCGGTCGAGTTCCTCAAGGACGGGTTGTGCGGAGTCAGATGCCATGTTCACGGCCATGCCCGCAACTCGCGGCGGCCATGCGTCCGACCTGCACGGACGTGCCCGGGACGTGCCCTGCGCGGCCCGGGACGCGCCCGGGACGGGCGCATCCCGGGCGCGGAGGCGGGCGGCGGTTCAGCCGGGGAGCGGGAGGCGGGCGCGCAGCCGGAACCGGCCGTCCCCGGTCCGGCCGTGCTCCAGCGTGCCGCCGAGCAGCGCGACCCGCTCGCCGAGCCCCACCAGCCCGGCGCCGGCGCCCGGCATCGCGCCGGCGGGCGGCGGCCCCGGCGGGATCGGGTTCACGACCTCGATGGTCAGCGCCGTCCCGCCGGGCGCGTCGAGCGTCACCCGGACCCGCGCCCCCGGCGCGTGCTTGCGGGCGTTGGTCAGCCCCTCCTGGACGATCCGGTAGGCGTGCCGCCCGACCCGGATGGGGACCCCCGCCGGATCGGGCACCCGGTCGTCCAGGACCACCTCGCCCCCGGCGGCCGACGACTCCCGCACCAGCTCCGGGACGTCGGCGAGCGCGGGCTGCGGCCGGTCGGCCTCCGCGCCGCCGGGATCGCCGCGCAGCACCCCGATCACCTCGCGCAGGTCCTCCATGGCCTCGTAGGCGCTCTGCCGGATGACCCCGGCGGCGGCGCGCTGGTCGGCGGGCGCGTCCGGGCGGAACTCCAGCGCCCCCGCGTGCACCGCCAGCAGCGAGATGCGGTGCGCGAGGACGTCGTGCATCTCCCGCGCGATCCGCTCGCGCTCCAGCAGCCGCGCCTCCTCCACCCGCAGCCGCTGCCCCTCCTCGGCGGCGCGGGCCCGCTCCTCCATCGAGGCGATGAGCTGCCGCCGCGACCGCACCAGCATCCCCGTCGTGATCAGCACGGCGTAGATCAGGCCGAAGATGACGATGCCCTGGCGGAACTGGTCCCAGGGCGAGGTGATCCAGAACAGCACGGCGATCAGCGACAGGTTCGCGGCGGCGATCGGCAGGACCGTCCGCCAGGGGCGCAGCATCGCCAGCGAGTACATGGCGGCGGCGGCCGTGCCCAGCGTCGAGGTGGCCGTCCACTGCGCGAACATCATCGTCACCGCGACGGCCACCGGGAAGCGCCGCCGGAACAGCAGCAGGAACACCAGGGAGGCCGCGCCGACCGACAGGTCCAGCGGCACCACGATCCGCTGGCCGGGCGTCGGGTCGTCCAGCGTCCCCTGGAGCAGCAGCAGGCCCAGCGCCGCCGCCCCGGCGGTGACGCCGAGGTCGCCGAGCCAGTCCCGCCACGGGCGCCGCAGGTCGAGCGGGCCGGCGAGGCGGGACGGGCCGGTCGCGGGGGAGGGGCCGGCGGGATCCATGCCGCCAACGCTAGCGAGCCCGCTGCGGCCCCGGAGCGGTCCAGGGTCGGCGCGGGCATCGACTTTGGTCGACGGCCCCGCCGGTCAGCGGCGGCGCGGGGCCCGGATGTGGGGCTGTCCCCACCATGGCCGTGCCGCCTGCCCGACCGCGAACCGGGGTGATCGCGTCACTGTGCGGGAGCCCGCGCGCGCCTAGCGTCGAAGGACATGAGGACACCAGAACCGAGGCGCCGGCGGGCCGTCCGCCGGGCGGCGGTGGCGGCCGCCGCCGGCGCCGCCATCGCCGGGGCCGCGGCCTTCCCGGCGCCCGCGCACGCCCTCACCCCGCCCGGATGCGGCGACCACACCGACACGTCCCGCGCCCTGCACCGCATCACCGGCGTCGACGGGCTCACCGGAGCGACCGTGCGGATCGACGACCCACGCTGCGGGACGTGGACGGAAGCGAGCGGGGTGGCCGACCGCCGGACGGGGCGGCCGATGCCCGCGGACCCGCGCGTGCGCGTCGGCAGCATCACCAAGACGTTCACCGCCGTCACCGTCCTGCAACTGGCCGCCCAGGGCCGCGTCTCGCTGGACGCGCCGGTCGCCCGCTACCTGCCCGGGCTGATCGACGCGAACGGCCACGACGGGCGGGACATCACCGTCCGGAGCCTGCTGCGGCACACCAGCGGCCTGCCCGACCACATGGACTCCTTCCAGAGCACGGACGAGTTCCGCTTCCGGCACTTCGAGCCCGAGGAACTCGTGCGCCGGGCGCTGCGGCTCCCCGACCCCGGCAGGGGCTGGCACTACTCCACGACCAACTACGTCGTCGCGGGACTGATCGTGGAGAAGATCACCGGGCACCGCCTGGAGGACGAGACCGAGCGGCGGATCATCCGGCCGCTCGGCCTGCGCGGCACGTACTGGCCCGGCGACGAGACCCGGATCAGGGGCCCGCACCCGCGCGGCTACGTCCGCGTCGAGCGGGACGGGACGGTCCGCCGCGCCGACAGCACCGAGATGAACACGACCGTCGCCTGGGCCGGCGGCGCGCTGATCTCCACCCCGCGCGACGTGAACGCGTTCTACGGCGCGCTGCTCGGCGGACGGCTCCTGCCCGCGGGGATGCTCGCCGAGATGGAGCGGACCGTCCCCACCGACCCCGACCGCACCTGGCCGGGCGCCGCCTACGGGCTGGGGCTGATCGGGACGCCGCTGCGCTGCGGCGGCACCTGGTGGGGCCATGCCGGCGACATCGACGGGTTCACCACCCTCGCGGGCGTCGCGCCCGGTGGCCGGCGCGTCTCGATCGCCTTCAACGAGAACCCCGCCACGCAGGCCGCCTTCGACGACGAACTGGACCTCGTCCAGACCGGCCTGTGCGACCACCCCGGAACGGAGACGTCATGACCACGAGCAGGACCCTTGCCACGGCCGCGGCGGGACTGGCGGCGGCCACCGTCGCGGCGTCCTTTCCGGCGATGGCGAGTGCCGCTCCGTCCACGGCCGCGGCCGCTGACGGCGGGCTCGGCCGGTACTACTCCCAGCACCTCGCCTGGAAGGCGTGCACGCTCGGCCCGGACGACGAGGTGGGGCGGAGCCTGGACGAGGCGGGCGCCCGCTGTGCGGACGTGACCGTCCCGCTCGACTACGCCCGCCCGGACGGCCGCACCATCACGATCGCCATCTCCCGGCTCGCCGCGTCCGACCGGGCGCACCGGATCGGCACCATGCTGATCAACGGCGGCGGCCCCGGCCCGTCCATCGACATGCCGCCCTACATCCGCGACCTCATGGGCAAGGCCGGCCCGCGCTACGACCTGATCGGCATGGACCCGCGCTCGCTCGGCCGCAGCGCCCCCGTCGACTGCCACTGGCCCAGCGCCACCTGGGTCAGGTCGGCGGGGGAGACCCGCCGCTCGTTCCGCCGCTCGGTCGCGTTCGCCGAGGAGCTGGCGGCCCGCTGCGCGAAGACGGACGGCGCGGAGCTGCCGTACATCAGCACCCGGAACATCGCGCGGGACATGGACGTCGTGCGCGGTGCGCTCGACGAGCGGAAGATCTCCTACAACGGCGCCTCCTACGGCACCTACCTCGGCTCGGTGTACGCGACCATGTTCCCCGGCCGCCTCGACCGGACGGTCCTCGACAGTTCCGTGGACCCGCGCCGCTGGGGCCCGGGCCTGCTCGCCGGGACCGAGGGCGCCAACGACCGCGCGCTCGCCCATTGGGCCGGCTGGACGGCGAAGCGGAACGCGACCTACGGCCTCGGCGCCACGTCCGCCGAGGTCCTGGCGACCGTCCAGGACGTCGTGCGGGCGTCCGCCCGCGAGCCCCTGCAGGTGGGCCGCTATCGCGTCGACGACACCGCCTTGGCGTTCGTGCCGTTCGACCTCCTCGGCACCGACGAGGACTCCCAGCGGGCCGCCCTCGCGGACGCCATCCGCGTGTTCAAGAAGGCCACGGCCGGGCCCGTCGAACCGACCAAGGACCTGGACGAGGAACTGGCGTTCCTGCTCACCGGCGCCGAATCCCGCTACGGCAGCGGCCAGAGCGCGATCATCTGCGGGGACGCCGCGACCTCCCGCGACCCCGAGACGTACTGGCGGGCCGTGCAGAGCCACCGGAAACAGTCCCCGGTCTTCGGGCCGCTCGCCTACGGCGTCAACCCGTGCGCCTTCTGGCCCGTCCGGCCCCGGGAGCGGCTCACCGAGGTCGGCGGGCCGCTGCCCGCCCTGATGGTCGCGGCGACCGGCGACACCCGGACGGTCCATCCCGGCAGCCTCGCCCTGCACCGGCTGCTCCCCGGCTCACGCATGATCACGCTCAAGGGCGCCGACGTCCACGCCCCCTACCAGCGCGGATACAAGAACGACTGCGTGACCGGCCAGGTGAACGACTACCTGCTCACCGGGCGGCTGCCCGCGCGCGACCGCACCTGCGCCCCGCAGAACTGACGCGCGGGCGACCCGGGCCGACGCGGGCTCAGGCGGCGGGCCGGCCCGATGCGCACCCGGCACAGCTCCGGTCCAGAGTCGACGTAGTCCCAGGTGAACGCGGACGGGTGCGCCAGCTCGAACTCGCGCCGCAGGTGCTTGGGGTCGTGGTTGTTGACCAGCGTGAACGACTCGCCGGGCGCGAGCCGCGCGAAGCGGGCGAAGATCCGGGGGTGCCGCTGCCCGCGCGGGATCTCCCGGACGTCGATCTCGTCCGGCCGCTCCAGCCGCCCGCCGTCGAGCAGCGTGTGCAGGTCGGCGGTCAGCAGGCCGACGTCGGCGCCGGGCAACGCCGCGAGCGCCGGCAGCAGAACCGTCTCCTCCACGGTGAAGTGCACGGCGAGGACGGCCGCGAGGTCGCGGGCGGCGGGCACCGGGTCGGCGGCGGTGGGGACCGCGCCCGCCAGCGCCTCGATCTCGGCGACGGCGGCGCGCAGCGCTCTGACGAGCAGCCGCGTCTCCGGCGCGCCGGACGCGGGCGCGTAGAGGGCCTCGTCGACGGCGGCGAGGTGGCGGCGCAGCTCGCCGTCCAGGAACCCGGCCAGGACCGCGTGGTCCCGGCCGTGGCCGTGCCCGGCGAGGGCGGCGAGCCGGTCGAGCAGCCGCCGGTGGACGCCCCGCACCTCGGAGGCGGCGCGGACGGCCGGGTCGGTCTCGGTGGCCTGGATGAACACGTCGGACATGGGTGCCCCTCTCTGTTGCCACAATTATTACATGTATTATTTGTAAAAACCGTGGAGGGGGCAACGCCGTGACCTACGTGATCGCCGAGCCGTGCGTGGACGTGAAGGACCGGGCCTGCGTCGACGAATGCCCGGTCGACTGCATCTACGAGGGCGCCCGCTCGCTCTACATCCATCCGGACGAGTGCGTCGACTGCGGCGCCTGCGAACCGGTCTGCCCCGTCGAGGCGATCTACTACGAGGACGACGTCCCGGACCGGTGGACGGCCTACACGGCGGCCAACGGCGAGTTCTTCGACGACCTCGGCTCGCCCGGCGGCGCGTCCAAGCTCGGCGCGCTCGACCGCGACCACCCCCTGATCGCAGCGCTGCCGCGACCGGGGGAAGGATGAGGGCCATGCCTCCCGAACGGTACCGCCGCCGCGAGATCCTGGACGCGCTGCGCGCCGCCGGCGCCCCGCTCGGCGTCGCCGACCTCGCCGGACGGCTCGGCGTCCACCCCAACACCGCGCGGTTCCACCTGGACGCCCTGGTGGCGGACGGCGCGGCCGAGCGGACCCTCGACCGGCCGTCCGGCCCCGGCCGGCCCCGCACCGTCTACACGGCCCGCCCCGGCATGGACCGCGGCGGCTCGCGCGGCTACCGGCTGCTGGCGCAGATCCTGCTCAGCCGGCTCTCAGGCGCCGGACCCGGCGGGCGCCGGGAGGCCGAGCGCGCCGGCCGCGAGTGGGGCCGGTTCCTGGTCGACCGGCCGCCGCCGTTCGCCCGGACGAGCGCCGGCGACGCGACCGAGCGGCTCACCGCGCTGCTCGCCGACCTCGGCTTCGCGCCCGACCCCGACCCCGCCGGCGAGGTCGTCCGGCTGCGGCACTGCCCTTTCCTGGAACTGGCCGAGGAGTACGGGCCGCTGGTCTGCGACGTCCACCTCGGCCTCATGCGAGGCGCGCTGGCCGAGCTGGACGCGCCGGTCGAGGCCGAAGCGCTCGAACCGTTCGCCGAGCCCGCCGCCTGCCTCGCCCGCATCCGGCGCACCTGACCGCCCGCCGCCCCGCCGCCCGAACCCCGACGATCCGAAAGGCTCCGACGACCATGAACGCGACCGCGGCCGCCACGGCAGGCGCCCTGACCTTCCTCTGGCTCGGGATGGTGCTCGGAATCTCGTTCCTCGAGGCGCCGCTGAAGTTCCGCGCGCCGGGCGTGACCATCCCGATCGGCCTGGGCATCGGCCGGATCGTCTTCCGCGCCCTCAACCTCGCCGAGACCGTGCTGGCCGTCGCGGTGGTCGCCGCGGTCGCGGCCGGCGGCCCGCCGGTCGCCGTCACCGTGCTCGCCGCCGTCCTGGTGGTGCTGCTCGCCGTGCAGCTCGGCGTCGTCCGGCCGCGCCTGAACAAGCGGTCCGACCGGGTGCTCGCCGGCGAGGACGACCGGCCCCGCTCCCGGGGGCACCTGTACTACGTGGCCCTGGAGGGCGTGAAGGTCGCCCTGCTGGTCGCCCTCGGCATCACCGTCCTCGCGGCGGGCTGACCCGCCCGCCGCCCGGCCGGCGGCGTGAGCCGTCAGCGCTTCGCGACGGTCAGCAGCACCGCGGCGTCCTCCAGCGCCTCCAGCGCGTGCCTCGCCGGCGGGATGATCAGCATGTCGCCGGACATGCCGTCCCACGCGTCGTCGCCGCTCGTCAGCCGCACCCGCCCGTGCAGGACGAGCAGCGTCGCCTCCCCGGGGCTCTCGTGCTCGGTCAGCGCCGTGCCGGAGGTCAGGGCGATCAAGGTCTGCCGCAGGGCGTGCTCGTGGCCGCCGTAGACGGTCTCGGCGCTGCGTCCCGTGCCCGCCGCGGCGGCCCGCTTGAGGTGGTCCCTTACCTGCGCGTCCAGCGAGAGCTTCTGCATGGCACCAGTCTGCCAGCGCCCTGCGGGGACGCTCGGGAGGGACCCGGACGCGGCGCCCGGTGACGGCGTGGCCCGGTGTCAGTTCAGCGGGGCGCCGGTCACCGGCGCGCCGAGCGCGCTGCCCTTCAGCCACTCGTCCCACGACTTCACCCACGGCGTCGGCCCGTTCCCGAACTGGAGCTGCCGCGACGTCCCCGTCACCTTGACGATGTCGCCCCGGTTGGTGAAGTTGTAGAACCACTTCGCGTCCGCGGGGGAGGCGTTCACGCAGCCGTGGCTGACGTCGGAGACGCCCTGCGAGCCCGTCGACCACGGCGCCGCGTGCACGAACGTCCCGCTGTAGGTCAGCCGCACGTTCCAGCTCGTCGGGATCCGGTACTCGCCGGGGTCGCCGGTCGTCGCCGAGTCCATGATGATGTGCGCCGCCTTCTCCTGCGCGATCATCGTGCCGCTGTAGCTGTCGTGGCCCGGCTTGCCGAGGCTGACCTTCATCGTCCGCACCACCCGGCCGTTCTCGGTGACCTTGGCGCGGTGCGTGCCGTCGCTGACCGTGGTGATGTGCTTCGGGCCGACGGTGAAGGCCAGCGTCCGGTCCTTCATGCCGTAGAGGCCCTCGCCCGCCTTCAGCCCGGCGAGGTGCGCGATGACCTTCACCTTCTCGCCGGACGGCCAGTAGTCGCGGGGCCGGAAGTCGACCTCCTTGTCGCTGATCCAGTACCAGGCGCCCTGCACGGGCGTGGACATCCGGACCTCCAGCGCCTTCTCCACCGCCTGCTTGCCGGCCTTGGTGCTCACCGGCCTGGACAGCAGCAGTTGCACCGGCATCCCCACCCCGACGGTCTCGCCGTCCAGCGGCGACATGCCGGTCTCCAGCTTCTTGGCGGGCGTCAGGGTGGTGAAGGTCGAGGTGACGGTGACGGGCTTGCCGCCGTCGGCGGAGCCCTGCGCGGTCACGGTGTACGTGGTGGACGGCCGCAGCGTCCACGACGACCGCCACGACTTGCCGTCCGGCGCCAGCGTGCCCGCGGCCTTCTCGTTCTTGCCGTACGTGAGGGTGACGCTCGTGAGCTTGCCCTTGTCGGCCTTCACCAGCACGGGCTGGTCGGGCGCCACCTGCTTGGCGCCGGTCGCCGGGGTGATGGCGAGCTTCGCGGCGTCCTCGGCCTTGCCGCCGCCCGCGCCGCCGCCCTTGTCGCCTCCTCCGCCGGAGGAGCATCCGGCGACGGAGATGGCCAAAGCCCCGATGATCGCCGCACCCGCCGTCCCGGTCCGACCCTTGCGCATCACCGAACTCCTCATGCTCGACACGCGGAACCTCATGGTCAGGTTATGCGCCCTTAGCGGCGCGGCATGCCGATGCGAGGGAACGTCCCGCCTTTCTCACAGGTGGGCAATGGTCCCGCCAAGTCACGAAGGCGCGTGGGCCGGGGCCGTGACCCCCCCCCGGCGCCGCCCCGGCCGGGTGAAAGGCACAA
>NZ_JBEPCJ010000022.1:76826-121379 GCF_040299565.1 Spirillospora sp. NPDC000708 | reverse complement strand
GGCGGGGGGGCGCGCCGGCGCCGCGCGGGGGCCGGGGGGGCGGGCGCCCGCCGGGGGGGGGGCGCCCCCGCGCCGGGTGTCGGCGGCGCGACCGCGCCCGGTATCGCCGTGCTTGCGGGTTCTGCCCTCGTTCTCCGGGCTCGGCGTCGGCGCCGGGACGGTCACCCCGGCCGCGCCCGGGGAGCCGGCCGTGCCGCGCGGGCGGCCGTCCAGCTCCGCGACGACCACCGCCACCGGGCGGTCCAGGTCCCAGCCGAACCCGCCGCAGTGCGCGATGACCCGGTCGTCGTCGCCTGCGCGGCCCGCCAGGATGTCGCGCAGGAAGTCGGCGCGGTACTTGCTCTCCACCGCCGCGACGGCCTGCTGCTTGGTCACCACCAGCGCCGCGACGGTCGCGGCCCGCTCCAGGATGCCGAGGTCGGATCCGCGCAGCGTGCCCGCCGGGCTGAACGCGATGATCCGGCCGTGGTCGAAGCCGCCCGCGACGACCGGGACCACCAGGTGGTCGCCGGTGCCGTGCGCGCCGATGATGCCGCAGCCGCCGCGCCCGCAGGCCGCGTGCCGGCCCGCGTCGAAGCCCCGCATCGCCTGGACGTGCTCGTCCGGGCCCGCGCCGGCGAGCACCCGCTGCTCGCCGTCCAGCACCACGACCGCCACGTCCAGCAGCGTCGCGACCTCGTCGACGACCTCCTGCAGGCCGCCGCCGCACAGCACGATCTGCACGAGCGCCCGGTGCACCTCCTCGGTGCGGGCGAGGACGGCCGCCTGCCGGTTCAGGATGTCGGTGAGGACCTGGTTCAGGATGTCGTCGAAGCCGACGTCGTTGGGGAGCAGGATGAGCGGGAAGCCGCGCCGGTCCGCCTGGGCGATCATCTCGGCGGGCAGCGAGTCCAGGTAGCGGCCGAGCTTGATGGCCAGGGCCGCGAGGCCGCGCTCGTCCAGGTCGGCGACCAGGTTGTCCAGCGACTGCGGGGTGTTGCGGAGGGGGTAGCCGGTGGTCAGCAGCAGCTCGTGGGGTTTGACCCACGACAGGATGTCGGGGACCTCCATCACGTTGAGCCGCTGCACGACACGGTCGAGTCCGGACCGTCCCGCGATGAGGCGTGCGCCGTTCAGGGTGCTGGCGCCGAGGACCTCGCCGACGGACAGGCCGTAGGTCAGTGTTCCGGTGCTCGCGAGCCGGAGGGCCGGTGGGCCCGGGTCCGCGCTGGTGTAACTCATGCCAGGGGTCACCTCGCCTTTTGGTGCGTACATCGCCGCGTGTGGCGTGATCGCTACCGGTTCCTGATCAACACTGACAACAAAGACGAACGATGACAACCATCCTTGGCAGCTTTCCCCATACGTCCGCGCGGAGGCCCGTTCTACCGTCTCAGCGGAGGCCGGGCCGCCCGCGATCCGGGCGGCAGCCGACACCGGCTCCGGGAGGATCCGTGACCGCACTCGTCCGCGACCCGATCCCGCTCCCGGCCCGTCCGGGACGGCGGCCGCCCGCCGCCGGCGCGGCGAGCCTGGCGCTGCGGCCGCTGCTCGACCCGCCGCGCCGCGCGGCCCGGGTCATCGCGGTGTTCCCGTCCGCGCTGTACCTGGAGACCCGCGGGGGCCCCGAGCCGCGCGTGCTGGCCGTCGTCACCTGCGACGCGGTCCGGCTGCCGAACGCCGTGGTGGTCGCCGCCGAGCGCCGCGAGCAGCCGTTCCGGTCCGTCCGGGAGGGCGACGAGGCGACGGTCGGCGACGGCCGCGTGGAGGCGGGGGCGCTGTGCGTGCGGGTGCGCCGCTGGTGGGACCCGACGCCCGTGCTCGGCCCGATCCAGCCCGCCGCGCTGGCCCGCGGCGTCGCCGTCCTGGAGGACGCGTTCGTCGCCGCGGGGATGGCGGGCGGCGGGCTCGCCGGGCATCCCGACCCGCTGGCGCTCGCCGAGTGCTGCGCCGCGGGCGACCTCGCGGGCGCCGTCGAGGCCGCCGAGCGGATCGTCGGCCTCGGTCCCGGGCTGACGCCGAGCGGCGACGACATCCTGTGCGGGCTGCTGGTGTCGCTGCGGCTGGTCGGCGGCGCCGTCGCCGCCCCCGCCGTCCGAGCGGGGAAGACCCCCCGCACCCCCCGGGGCGCCTTCGGCGCCGTTCCGGAGAGCGGCACGGCGGTGTGGCTGGCCGACTGGCTGGGCGCGGCCGTCACCGCCGACGCCGGGACCCGCACGACCGCGCTGGCCGCGACGCTGCTGCACTGCGCGGCGGAGGGCGGCGCCGGCGGCGAGATCGCCGCGGTGCTGCGCTGCGTCGCCGGGCACGAGCCGCCGTCCGCGGCCGTCCGCCGGCTGCTGGCGATCGGCCACACCTCCGGCACCGACCTGGCGTGGGGGGTCCTCGCGGGCTGCCGCGCCACCCTCGCCCTCGCGTCCCCCGGCCGCCGCCCGGCGGAGCACACGGCATGAGCGGAGCGAACCGGGGGGCGCGGGGAGCCGTCCCCCCGCAAGAGACCCGCATGCCCGGTCCGGGCGGGCGCGGGGCGGCATGAGCGCCGACTGGGTCGAGGTGCGGCGGGGGGCCTACCGCGATTCGGTCACCCTGATGCGGGTGAGCCGCCGGCTGGCGGAGCGGCCGGACGTGGCGTCGGCGATGACGGCGATGGGCACGGAGCCGAACCTGGAGCTGCTCGCGCGGATGGGGTTCGCGGTTCCAGCGGACGCCGGGCCGGCGGACATGGTCGTCGCCGTGCGGGCGGAGGGCGGGGACCTCGACGGGGCGCGCGAGGCGCTGGACGCCCTGCTGCAGGAGGCCGCGCACGTCCCGGACGGCGGCGGGATGCTCGGCGCGCCGCCCGCCCCGCGCACCACGGCGTCCGCCGCGGCGCGCGGCGAGGCGTCGGTCGCGCTGGTCTCGGTGCCGGGGCCGCACGTGTTCCCGGAGGCGATGGACGCGCTCGACGCCGGCCTGAACGTGATGATCTTCAGTGACAACGTGCCGGTCGCGCAGGAGATCGCACTGAAGGAGGCGGCGGCGCGGCGCGGGCTGATCGTGATGGGGCCGGACTGCGGGACGGCCGTCGTCGGCGGCGCCGGGCTCGGGTTCGCGAACGC
The DNA here is from genome assembly GCF_040299565.1 of Spirillospora sp. NPDC000708. Taxonomy (NCBI): domain Bacteria; kingdom Bacillati; phylum Actinomycetota; class Actinomycetes; order Streptosporangiales; family Thermomonosporaceae; genus Spirillospora; species Spirillospora sp. NPDC000708. The sequence continues at coordinate 118,302 of NZ_JBEPCJ010000022.1, read as the reverse complement.
GGTGCGGCCGGGGCCGGTCGGTGTCGTGGCGGCGTCCGGGACGGGCGCGCAGCAGGTGATGTGCCTGCTGGACGCGGCGGGCACCGGGGTCCGGCACGTGCTCGGGGTCGGCGGGCGGGACCTGTCGCCGGAGGTCAGCGGCCGGTCGGCGCTGGCGGCGCTCGCCGCGCTGGACGCCGACCCGGGCACCGAGCTGATCGTGCTGGTGTCCAAGCCGCCGGCGCCGCAGGTCGCGGACCTGATCCGGGAGGCGGCGCGGCGGCTGGACACGCCGGTGGTGTTCGCGCTGCCGGCGCCCGGCGAGGACGACCTGACCCGGGCGGTGGAGAAGGCGCTGAGGGCGCTCGGCGCGGCCGTCCCGCGGTGGCCGTGCTGGGCCGCGCCGCGGACCGCGCGGGTGCCGGCCGGCCGGTCGCTGCGCGGGCTGTTCGCCGGCGGGACGCTCCGCGACGAGGCGGAGGTGATCGCGCGCGACGCGCTCGGCTGGGACCTGGAGGCGCGCGGGCACCGGCTCACCGACTTCGGCGACGACGCCTACACCCGGGGCCGCGCCCATCCGATGATCGACCCGACGCTGCGGCTGGAGGCCCTCGCGCGGGAGGCGGCGGACGCGGCGTGCGGCGTGCTGCTCCTGGACGTGGTGCTCGGCCACGGCGCCGAACCCGACCCGGCCGCGTCGCTGGCGCCGGTCCTCGCCGCCGCGCTGCGCGACCGCCCGGATCTCGCCGCGGTGGTGTCGCTGTGCGGGACGCCCGCCGACCCGCAGGGCCGCGACCGGCAGGCGGAGGCGCTGCGGGACGCGGGCGCGGAGGTGTTCGCCTCGAACGCGGAGGCGGCGCGGCACGCGGTCGCGCTGGTGGAGGGGGTGCCCGGATGACGGACGCGCGGCCGCCGCTCGGCGGGCTGCTCACGCGGGACCCGCGGGTCGTCGCGGCGGGCGTGGACGTCCTCGCGGACGCGCTGGCCGGCCAGGCCGTCCCGGTGGAGCGGGTCGACTGGCGGCCCCCGCCGCCGGGGACGGCGGCGGCGCTGGCGGCGGTGCTCGGCGACCCGGGGCACGCGGACGCGAACGCCGAGGCGGTGCGGCGGATGACGACCGCGCGCCCGCACCTGGTGGACGTCCGCCCGGCGCGCGACGTGCTCGGCTTGGAGAAGGGAACGTTCCTGCACGCGGGACCGCCGCTGGAGTGGGACCGCGCGTCCGGGCCGATGCGCGGCGCGCTGATCGGCGCGATGATTTTGGAGGGCCTCGCGGAGACGCCGCGCGGCGCCGAGCGGGAGCTGGAGCGCGGCGCCGCGGTCCTGGAGCCGTGCCACCACCACGGCGCGGTCGGCCCGATGGCGGGCGTGGTCTCCCCGTCGATGTGGATGCTGGTCGTGGAGGACGCCGAGCATGGCGGCACCGCGTGCTGCTCGCTGAACGAGGGGCTCGGGAAGGTGCTGCGGTACGGGGCGTACGGCCCGGAGGTGATCGAGCGGCTCGCCTGGATGGGCGAGGTGCTCGGCCCGGCGCTGCGGGCGGCCGTCCGGCGGCACGGCCCGCTCGACCTGATGGCGGTCATCGCGCAGGCGCTGCAGATGGGCGACGAGCTGCACAACCGGAACCGGGCGGCGACGTCGCTGCTGCTGCGGGAGCTGGCGCCGGACCTCGCCGCCGCCGAGGAGGTGCCGCGCGACCGGGCCGCCGAGGTGCTCCGGTTCGCCGCCGGGAACGACCACTTCTTCCTGAACGCGGGGATGGCGGCGGCGAAGGCGTGCGCGGACGCGGCGCGGGGCGTCGCCGGGTCGAGCATGGTCGTCGCGATGTCGCGCAACGGCACCGACTTCGGCATCCAGGTGTCGGGGACGGGCGACCGCTGGTTCACCGGCCCGGCCGGGGTGCCGGACGGGCTGTACCTCGGCGGGTACGGCCCGGACGACGCCAACCCCGACATCGGCGACTCGGCGATCACCGAGACGGCCGGGACGGGCGGGTTCGCGCTGGCCGCCGCGCCGGCGATCGTCCGGTTCGTCGGCGGCGAGGTGCCGGACGCGGTGGCCGCCACGCAGCGGATGTACGAGATCACCCTCGCCGAGCACCCGGTGCTGCAGATCCCGCTGCTGTCGTTCCGCGGGACCCCCGCCGGGATCGACGTGACGCGGGTCGTGCGGACCGGGATCCTGCCCGTCATCGACACCGGGATCGCCGGGCGGGAGGCCGGGACCGGCCAGGTCGGCGCGGGGATCGTCGAACCGCCGTCGAACGTGTTCAGCGCGGCCCTGCAGGCCCTCGCGGAGATCGCGTAGCGGGTCGGGCAGGGGGTACCGTCCGGGGCATGACCGAGTCGATCACCGGAGCGCAGTACGCCATCGGCGCCGGGCCCTACCGGGCCGTCATCACCGAGTCGGGCGCGAGCCTGCGCGAGCTGACGCACGAGGGGCGGCCGCTGGTGCTGTCGCACGGCGCCGACGAGCCGGCGCCCGCGGCGTTCGGGCACCTGCTGATCCCGTGGCCGAACCGGGTCGACCGCGGCCGGTACGAGTACGCGGGCACCGCCTACCAGCTGGACGTGTCCGAGCCCGACCTGGACTGCGCGATCCACGGGCTCGTCCGGTGGGCGGCGTGGCGGGTCGCCGAGCACGCCGAGGACCGGGTCCGGCTGACGCACCGGCTGCTCGCCACCGCCGGGTATCCGTTCCGCCTCGACCTGGAGGTCGAGTACGTCCTGGACGCCGCGGACGGGCTGCGCGTCAGGCTGACGGCCGCCAACACCGGCGCCCGGACGGCGCCGTACGGGCACGGCGCCCACCCCTACCTGACGGTCGGCGTCCCGATCGACCAGTGCACGGTGACGCTGCACGCCGACCGGTACGTCCCGGTGAACGAGCGGATGATCCCGGTCGGCGGGGACGCGGACGTCACGGGCACCGACCACGACCTGCGCGACGGGCCGGTGCTCGGCGCGCGGAGGATCGACAACGCGTTCGCCGGGGTGCACCGCGACGAGGACGGGCTGGCCTGGGTGACGCTCAGCGGCAACGGCCGGACCGTCCGGCTGTGGGCCGACGACGCGCACCCCTGGATGGAGATCTACACCGCCGACAACGCCCCGGACCCGCGCGAGGGCCTCGGCGTGGAGCCGATGACCTGCCCGCCCAACGCGTTCGCGTCGGGTGAGGGCCTCATCGACCTCAAGCCGGGCGAGCGCTTCACCGGCACCTGGGGAATCGTGACCCTGCCATAAACGCCCCTTGGCGGCCGTTCGCGTCGGCCATCCCGAGGGGACGTCACCATTGTCATGAGCGGAAATCCGCGACGGCGACGAATTCTCGGTGACGTTTCCTCCGGGAGGATGGCGACGCGATGAACGAGCACTCTCCGCGGCCGCCGTTCGCGGCCAGGTTCCACGAATGGCGCCGCGAGCGCGGTTCGTGGACGCTGTGCGAGCAGCTCCGCTCCAACGCGCGCGAGCTGGAGTCCCTCATCGAGGCGCGTGAGGCTTCGACGGAGATCTCCGCGGAGCACGCGAGGCTGCTGCAGAGCGCGCGCGACGAGCTGCGCCAGGCCCGCGCCGTCATCGATTTCGGCACGCATCGGCGCAGCCCGCGGGCCTCGCACGTGACCGCCGCGCAGCTCCACATCAACTCGGGCCTCTCCCTCTGGTTGCGGACCCTCCCGGCGAAGGAGCTCGAGCCGTGCCTGCCCGGCATGTTCGCCATCGTCAGGCGGCACCTCAGCGCCGAGGACGAGCGCAGGACCGCCGTCGAGCGGATCGCGCTGGAGGTGCGGGCCGCCCAGGAGGCGTCCAGGGACATCGGCCTGGCGCCCGACCGGCTCATGACGATCGTGGAGGCGCTGAAGGCCGCCTGGGACGCCGAACTGCGCGAGAAGCTGCGCGCCCAGAGCTTCGCGCGCCTCGTCCGGTGGATCACCGCCTTCCTGACCGGCCTCGCGGTCGCGGTCGCGGTGATCTCGATGGTCTGGCCGAGGGCGGTGCCGCTGTGCTTCAACCCGCCGGCGGCGCCCGTGCTGGGGGGCGGGTTCGCCGCCGTCTGCCCCACGGCGTCCAGGGAGCGGATCCCCGACATGGGCAAGGCCCGGGCGACCGCGGACGCCGCCGGGCGCGGCGACTACCTCGCCGTGGAGTTCATCGGGCTGACGGCGGCGAGCATCGCCGCGGCCGCCGCCCTGCGGAAGGTCCGGGGGACGAGCACCGCGTTCGGGATACCGATCGCGCTGGCCCTGCTGAAGCTGCCCACCGGGGCGCTCACCGCCGTCCTCGGGCTGCTCCTCATGCGCGGCGGGTTCGTCCCCGGGCTCAGCGCGCTCGACTCGCCGGGCCAGATCATCGCCTGGGCCGTCGTCTTCGGGTACTCGCAGGAGCTGTTCACCAAGTTCGTGGACCGGCAGGGGCAGGCCGTCCTGGCGGACGTCCGGGGCCCGGTGGAGCCGCCGCGCGCGGCCGTCGTTCCCCGACCGGCGCATCCTTGAACGTTGAATTTCCGAACGCCGCATAAATAGCCGCTCGAACAGCTAAATCGATCTTATTCGCGGCTGTTTGCCGGAATCTTCCCGGGAGCGGATTGCTCGCTTAACGGGCCGTCCGGGAATCTGGATGGGAACCCGACAAAGAAGGGAAGCGACCGATGACGCAGCAGACCGCTCCGGTCAAGGCACCGCCGTTCCCCGGCCGGAACCTCGAGCAGCCGCCGCCCATGAAGGGCGACGACGTCCGGACGTGGCAGGCGCAGATGGGCAACCGGGGGTGGACGATCACCGTGGACGGCGTCTACGGCGCGGACTCGGAGGACATCTGCCGCGAGTTCCAGCAGCGCAAGCACCTGCAGGTCGACGGGATCGTCGGGCCGATCACGTGGAAGGCCGCCTGGGAGGCCCCGATCGACTAGCGCACGGGCGAGGGGAGACGGAGCACGACGGCTCCGTCTCCCCTCCTCTGCGCGTGCGTCAGGCCGACTCGGTGACCACGTCGGCGGACGGCACGTCCTCCACCGGGGCCTTCGGCGCGGGAGCGCTGCCGCGCAGCGGGACCTCCTTGATGAACCACGCGACGACGAACGCGATCGCCGCGAGGACCGTCCCGCCGATGGCGATGCCGTGCACGCCGCTGGTGACGCCCGCCTCGAACGCGTCGCGGACGGCGGCGGGGAGCTTGCTCAGCATGTCGGGGGTGACGTGCTGGCCTCCGGAGGCGAGCTTGTGCCCGGCGTCCGCGCCGAGCCTGCGCACCGCCTCGTCCTCGAACCGGTTGTTGTAGATGGAGCCGAGGAGCGCGACGCCCAGCGACCCGCCGACGGTGCGGAACAGGGTGACCGACCCGCTGGCCGAGCCCATGTCGCGCAGCTCGACGCTGTTCTGGGTGACCAGCATCGTGTTCTGCATGATCAGGCCCATCCCGAGGCCGACGCCCATGGTCAGGAACGAGCTGGTGAGCGTGCTCGTGTCGACCTTCAGCATCAGCAGGAGCAGCATCCCGCCGGTCAGCACCGCGCCGCCGATGATCGGGAAGTGCCGGTAGCGGCCGGTGCGGGTGATGAGCTGGCCGCTGGTCAGCATCATCGCGAGCATGCCGAACATCAGCGGGAGCAGCAGCAGGCCGCTGGTGGTGGGGCTCGCGCCCTGGACGGTCTGCATGTAGAGCGGCAGGTAGTTCACCGCGCCGAACATCGCGGCGCCGACCATGAAGCTGAGGATCTGCGCGGCGGTGAAGTTGCGGCTGCGGAACAGCCGCGGCGGCAGGATCGGCTCGGGCACCTTGGTCTCGGCGAACACGAAGACCACGAGCGCGACGACGCCGACGACGGCGAGCGCGATGATCCGCGCGGAGCCCCACGGGTACTGCGAGCCGCCCCAGCTCGCGACCAGCGTCACGCACACGATCCCGATGGTCAGCAGGGTCGCGCCGACGTAGTCGATGCGGGCCTTGATGCGGGCGGTGTGCAGCCGCATCCCGAACGCGATGACCAGCAGCGCGATCGCGCCGATCGGGACGTTGACGTAGAACGCCCAGCGCCAGCTGAAGTGGTCGGTGAGGAAGCCGCCGAGCAGCGGGCCGCCGACGAACGCGACCGGCATCATCGCGCCGATCAGGCCCTGGAAGCGGCCCCGCTCGCGGGGCGGCACCAGGTCGCCGATGATCGACATGGCGCCGACCATCAGGCCGCCGGCGCCGAGGCCCTGCAGCGCGCGGAAGCCGATCAGCTCGCCCATGTTCTGCGCCAGGCCGGACAGCATCGACCCGGCCAGGAACACCACGATCGACGTCATGAACATGCCCTTGCGGCCGTACAGGTCGCCGAGCTTGCCCCAGATGGGGGTGGCGGCGGCGGTGGCCAGCGTGTAGGCCGTCACCACCCACGACAGGTGCTCCAGCCCGCCGAGGTCGCCGACGATCGTGGGCAGCGCGGTGCCGACGATCAGGTTGTCGAGCATCGCCAGGAACATCCCGAGCATCAGCCCGAAGATGGCGATGTAGATCTGCCGGGTACTGAGCGCCGGGCGCTCGGCCGTCCCGTGTTCGGTCATGGTCACCTTCCCCTGAGGTCCCGCGACACGGGAACCCACTTACTTGCCGCCCGGCTAGTTATAGTAGCCCTAATCCGGAGGAACCGGTCCCGGTCTCCGGTCCGGAAGGGGCGTCTCCTGACAATCGCCCGGCTCTTGGGGGATCATGGCGGGGTGAACCTCAGCGTCTCCTCGTTCGACGACCTGTCCGCGCGCATAGCCGCCGTCCGCGACGAGCACCGCGAGCGCTTCCCCGGGGGCGCCGACGGCCGCCAGCCGGTGCACACGGTCTACGTCCCGGCCGACCGGTTCTCCCGCTCGACGCCCGCCGACTTCGGCGCGGAGGCGCTGCGCCTGCTGAACACCCACACCCCCGGCGCCGGGTCGTTCGGCGCCGCGTTCGGGCTCGACCCGGAGCTGGCCGGCCCGGTCCGCGAGCGGGTCGCCGCCAAGCTCTCCCGCGAGCCGATCGAGGACGTGCGGATCGACTTCGAGGACGGTTACGGGGTGCGCACCGACGACGAGGAGGACGCGCACATCGCCCAGGTCGTCGAGGCCGTCGCCGCCGCCTACCAGGTCAAGGGGCTGCCGCACTACTGGGGCGTGCGGGTCAAGTCGTTCGCCGACGGCGGCCAGGACCGCGCGATGCGCACCCTGGACGGGTTCCTCACCGCGCTGCGCGACCGGCTGGGCCGGCTGCCCGGCGGGTTCACCATCACCTTCCCCAAGGTCGTCGCGGCCGACCACGTCGCGCTGTTCGTCGAGTACCTGGACCGGCTGGAGACCGCGCTCGGGCTGCCGTCCGGCATCCTGCGCTTCGAGGTCCAGGTGGAGACCACCGAGGCGATCTTCACCCCGGACGGGCGGATCGCGCTGCCCGGCATCGCGGCCGCCGCGGGCGGCCGGCTCACCGCCGCGCACTTCGGCGTGTTCGACTACACCGCCGCGCTCGGCCTGCCGCCCGAGGAGCAGCGCCTCGACCACCCCGCCTGCGACTTCGCGCGGCACGTCATGCAGGTCGCGTTCGCCGGGACGGGCGTCCGGCTGTCGGACGGCTCGTCCAACGTGATCCCGCGCAACGACGGCCCGGACGAGGTCAACGCGACCTGGCAGGCGCACGCCGCGCAGGTCGGGCACTCCCTGCGGCACGGCTTCTACCAGGGCTGGGACCTGCATCCCGCGCACCTGCCGAGCCGCTACGCCGCCGTGTACGCCTTCCACCTGACCGGCGCCGACGAGGTGATCGGCCGGGTCCGCGCCTGGCACGAGCAGGCCGCGGCCGGCGGGGTGCTGGACGAGCCCGCCACGATCCGCGCGCTCACCGACCGGCTCCGCCGCGCCGTCGACTGCGGCGCCCTCGACGAGAGCGTCCTGCCCGCGTCCTGACCCCGCGCGCGCCCGGCCCCCGCGCTCTATGCCCGGTGCGGGCCGGTGCGCCAGATGGGGCCGATGGCGTTGAGCACGGCGCCGAGCTGCTCTTCTTCGTAGGCGAAGTGCGCGTCCAGCTCGGCGGTGATCCGGTCGAGTTCCGCGCGCACACGGCCGGGGTCGGCGGAGCCGAGGTCGTCCACCATGGCCTGGAGCTCCTTGCGGGCGCCGGTCACCTCGACGTGCTCGCGGCGGAGCCGCTCGATGACCGGCGCGAGGCCGGGGAACTGCGCCTCCAGGCGCGGGAACGCGCGGCCCTCCTCGTTGTCGTGGTGCTCGCCGAGCACGTCGCACACCGACACGCAGTGCTCGCGCAGCTGCCCCCGCAGGTCGGGCAGCGGAGCGGGACGCCCGTCGAGGGAGGCGAGGACGGCGTCGCGAAGGCCGGCGAGCTGCGCGCGCAGGTCGTCGTGGATCCGCACCAGTTCGTCGCCGACGGCCCACGCCCGCCCGTCCAGGTGGGCGCGGTGCAGCGCGACGACCGGGATGACGCGGGACGTCTGGCGCTGGTACTCGGCGTAGGCGGGGACGAGTTCGCCCTGCCGCGCGTACAGCCGGTCGCGCTCCTCCCCTTCGACCGGGAGCGCGACGCCCTCGAAGGTCTCCGTCCCGACCTCGACCGTGACGCGCGGGTCGGCGCGGACGTTGCGGTACCACTCCGGGTCGTGGTCGGCGCCGGCGTTGGACGCGAACACCAGCAGCCGGTCGCCGTCGGCCAGGTATCCGAGCGGCGTGGTGCGCCGCCTGCCGGTCCTGGCGCCGGTGGCGGTCAGCAGCAGCAGGTCGGCGCCGGCGAACGGGCCGCCGACCGCGCCGCCGTTCGCCCGGAACTCCTCGATGATCGCCCTGTTCCAGTCGCTCACGAGCCGGTCTCCTATCCTGGACGCACGGAACGAGACTTTGCTTTGCAAGCAAAGTCTTTTATAGAGCAAAGCTATTTTGGACGCAGAGGCATGTCAACCGAAGAGAGCGCGGGACCGGACGTCGACGACGGCATCCGGACGATGCTGCTGCTGATGCCGCGGCTGGTGTCGGCGGCCAAGCGGATCCGGGTCCCGGACGAGCTGGCGGCGTTCGACCTGGCGCCGCGCCACCTGTCGCTGCTGGCCTACCTGCTGTTCGACGGCCCGATGAGCGTCAACGAGCTGGCCGGGCGGCTGGAGGTCGCGCCCGCCACGGTCAGCCTGATGGTCGGCGACCTCAGCCGGCAGGGCATCCTGGAGCGCCGCGAGGACCCCGCCGACCGGCGCCGCACCATCGTCAGCGTCGCCGGCGCGCACCTGCCCGCGATCAACGGGTGGCTCGGTCAGGGCGCGGGCGCGTGGCGCACCGCGCTGGAACCGCTCACCCCCGCGCAGCGCCGCCTGTTCATCGACACGCTCCTGACCTACGAGCGCGCCGTCACCGAGGCCCGCTCCCGCTGACCAGGCGAGCCGCCACGACGAGTCGCCCTGACGAGCCCGACCCGCCGCGGGGCGGGCCGGCGGGCCGGCCCGCCGGCCCGCCCCGCGGCGGGTCAGCGGTCGCCGGTGAAGGCGGCGAGGTCCTCGGGGGTGTCGATGTCGTCCGGGGACGCGACGCCGTCGCAGGGCACCCGGGTCACCAGGTCGGGATGGGCGCGCAGGAAGCCGCGCGCGCCCGTGTCCCCGACCGCCGCCTCGGCGGCGGCGGCGAAGTGCTCGGCCCGCAGCAGGACGGGGTTGCGCGGCGCGCCCCCGTAGGTCGCCACGGCGATCTCCGCGCCCGCGTCGTAGGCCGCGACGAGCAGGGCGACTGCGGCGGCGGTGACCCGCGGCTGGTCGACGAGCGCGACGACCGCGGCGGGGCAGCCGGGCGGCAGCGCGGCGAGCCCCGCGCGCAGCGACGAGCCCATCCCGTCCCGCCAGTCCGGGTTCGGCACCACCACCGCGCCGATCACCTCGACCTGCGCGGCGCCCGCCACCACCAGCACCGGGGCGCAGCCGCCGTCGCGCAGCGTCCGGACGCCCCGGTCGACGAGGCGCTCCCCGTCCAGCTCCACCAGCGCCTTCGGGCGGCCGAGGCGGCTGCCCTCGCCCGCGGCGAGCAGCAGCCCGGCCGGGGGCTCCGCGCCGTTCCGGCTCAACTCCTTCGCGGTCATCCGCCGAGGGTAGCCCGCGGATCAGCCGCCGGCGTGGATCCTGCCGCTGGTGTCGGTGAGCGGCCGCCCCGACCCGCCCCACCGCAGCTGCACCAACTCCGCCGCGATCGACACCGCGGTCTCCTCCGGCGTCCGCGCGCCGAGGTCCAGGCCGATCGGCGAGCGCAGCCGCCCGAGCTCCGCGCCGGTGAGGCCCGCCTCGCGCAGCCGTGCGAGCCGGTCGTCGTGGGTGCGCCGCGACCCCATCGCGCCGACGTACCCGGCGCGCGTCCGCAGCGCCACCTCCAGCAGCGGGACGTCGAACTTCGGGTCGTGGGTGAGGACGGCGATCGCGGTCCGCTCGTCGATCGCGCCGCCGGACTCCTCCAGGTACTTGTGCGGCCACTTCACCACGACCTCGTCGGCGTCCGGGAACCGCTTGGGCGTCGCGAACACCGGCCGCGCGTCGCAGACCGTGACGTGGTAGCCGAGGAACTTGCCGACCCGCGCGACCGCCGCCGCGAAGTCGATCGCGCCGAACACCAGCAGCCGGGGCGGCGGCGCGAACGAGTGGACGAACACCGCGAGGTCGTCCAGCCGCCGCTCCCCCTCGCGGCCGTAGTGCCGCTGCCCGGTGAGGCCCTGCGCCAGCATGCCGCGCGCGTCGTCGTCGACCGCCGCGTCCAGCCGCGCCGCGTGCGGCTCCCCCGGCGCGAGCGAGCCCGCCGCCCGGTCCCGCCAGACGACGCGGCGCGCGCCGATCCGGCCCGGGCCGGCGACGACCGTCGCGACGGCCACCGGCTCGCGCGCCGCGATCGCCGCGGCGACGTCCGCGAACTCCGGGAACGTCGCGGGGCTCACCGGCTCGACCAGCACGTCCAGGATCCCGCCGCAGGTCAGCCCGACCGCGAACGCGTCGTCGTCGGTCACCCCGTACCGCTGGACGACCGGCTCCCCGCTCTCCATCACCGACCGCGCCAGCTCGTAGACGGCGCCCTCGACGCAGCCGCCCGACACGCTGCCGGCGACCTCGCCGCCCGCCGACACCGCCATCGCCGCGCCCGCCGGGCGCGGCGCGCTGCGGAAGGTGTTCACCACCGTCGCCAGCCCGAACGTCTCCCCCGCCGCGTACCAGCCGGCGATGTCATCCAGCACGTCGCGCATGCGCCCGTCCCCTTCCGGTGTCGGCGATCAGCCGCGCCAGCTCCTCCAGGGCGGCGAGGCTGTGGCCGGAGGTGAAGTCGTCCACGTGCGGGAGCGCCGCCGCCATCCCCGCGGTGAGCGGCTCGTACCCGGGCCGCGCCTTGTGCGGGTTCGCCCAGATCACCCGGTGCGCGAGCCGCCGCAGCCGGGCCGTCTGCTCGCCGAGCAGCGCCGCGTCGCCGCGCTCCCAGCCGTCGGAGGCGATCACCACCACCGCGCCGCGCGCCAGGCCGCGCTGCCCGAACCGGTCGAGGAACTCCTTCAGCTCCTCGCCGAGCCGGGTGCCGCCGCTCCAGTCCGGGATCGCGGCGGACGCCGCCGCCATCGCCGCGTCCGCGTCCCGGTGCCGCAGCTCGCGGGTGAGCCGGGTCAGCCGCGTACCGGCGCTGAAGACCTCCACGTCCCGGCCGCCGGAGCGGGCCGCGGCGTGCGCGAACCGCAGCAGCGCGTCCGCGTACGGGCTCATCGACCCGCTGACGTCCACGAGCAGCACGACGCGGCGCGGCCGGGTGCGGTGCGCCCGGTGCCGCAGCAGGGACGTCTCGCCGCCGCGGCGCAGCGTCTCCCGGACGGTCCTGGCCGGGTCGAGGCGGCCCGCCGGCGCCGGTGCGAACCGGCGCGACCGGCGCCGCTCGGCGCCCGCGTCCAGCACCGCGATCAGCCGCGCGACCTCGGCGCGCTCGGCGGCGGTGAGCCGTGCCACGTCCCGGTCGCGCAGCACCTCGACGGCGCTGGCGGTCGCCGCCCTCGGCTCGCCGTCGTCCTCGCCGCCGGCGCCGCCGGACGGCTCCGCGACCGTCGTGCGGCGCACCACCACGGGCGGCGGGCGGCGCGCCGGGCGGGCCGTCGCGCCGGAGAAGTACGCGGCGAAGCAGCGGTCGTAGCGGGCGAGGTCGTCGGGGTCAGCGCACAGCGTCAGCCGTCCCGCCCAGTACACCTCGGCGGGGTCGAGGACGTCGAGGTGGTCGAGCGCGGCGAGCATCGCCTGGACCCGCTCGGGGTCGGCGGTGCCGCCCGCGGCGCGCAGCGTCCTGGCGAACCCGACCATCGTCTCGGTGACGTCCCGCACCCGCTCACCCCCCGTCGAGCAGGGCGTCGAGCCCGCCGGCGAGCACCCGCTGCTGGTCCTCGCGGTACTTGAGCACGGCGCCGAGCGTGACCGCGGCGGTGCCGGGGTCCAGGTCGCGGACGCCGAGCGCGACCAGCGCCTCGGTCCAGTCCAGCGACTCCGCGACGCCCGGCGGCTTGAGCAGGTCCCGGGCGCGCAGCCGCTGCGCCGCGCCCGCGACCTGCCCGGCCAGCCGCTCGGCCGCGGCGGGCAGCCGCCGCCGGATGATGGCGACCTCGCGGTCGAACGACGGGTGCTCCAGCCAGTGGTACAGGCAGCGCCGCTTGAGCGCGTCGTGCACCTCGCGGGTCCGGTTGGACGTGACGACGACGACCGGCGGGCGCTCGGCCCGGATCGTGCCGAGCTCGGGGACGGTGATGGTGAAGTCGCTGAGCACCTCGAGCAGGAACGCCTCGAACTCGTCGTCGGCGCGGTCCAGCTCGTCGACGAGCAGCACGCTCGGCGCGGTCTCCAGGGCGCGCAGCAGCGGCCGGGCCAGCAGGAACCGCCGGTCGTACAGCTCGCCTTCCAGCCGCGCGACGTCGCCGACGCCGGCGGCCTCGGCGACGCGCAGGTGCAGGAGCTGGCGCGGGAAGTCCCAGTCGTACAGGGCCTGCGAGGCGTCGAGGCCCTCGTAGCACTGCAGGCGGATCAGCGGTGCGCCGAGCGCCGTCGCGAGGGTCTTGGCCAGCTCGGTCTTGCCGACCCCGGCCTCGCCCTCCAGGAACAGCGGGCGGCCCATCCGCAGGGCGAGGAAGCACGCGGTGCCGAGGCCCTCGTCGCAGAGGTAGGCGTGCCGGTCCAGCAGGCTCGCGAGGTCCGCGGGCGAGGCGACCTCGTCCGCCGCCGTCGGCGCCGTCTCCACCATGTTCGCCAGGCTACCCAGCGGAGCGGCCGAGTCCCAGACGTCCGCATCCCCCGTTTCCGGCGCCGTTTCCATGGTGAACCTGTAGGGAAAGTTGACTTTCGGGCGGCCGGTCAGCAGCATCGAGCACATGCGAACCGGTGACACCCCCCACCGTCCCCAGCCCGGCCCCGGCGGCGACCTGACCGACGAGGCGACCTACGAACGCGTGCGGGCGGCCCAGGCCGCCTCGTCCGGCCGCGCGCTGTCGCGGCGCGGCATGCTGCGGCTGTCCGCCGGCGCGGGCCTCGGCGCCGCCCTCGGCGCGGCCGCCGCCTCACGGCCCGCGTTCGCCGACCCCGCCGCCCCGGCCACCGACACCGCGACGGCCACCGGGATCGTCAAGCCGCTGCCGCCCGAGCTGTTCATCCCGCAGGGCACCAACGCGGAGATGCGCTGGGAGGCCATGCGCGGCCAGGGCCACCTCACCCAGGTGGACCGGTTCTTCGTCCGCAACCACGTCGCGACACCGCTCGTCGACGCCCGCACCTGGCGCCTCAAGCTCTGGGGCACCGGCCTGCGCGGCGCCCCGCCCGAGTCCCGCCCCGTCGAGTTCTCCTACGAGGACCTCCTCGGCATGCGCGCCGAGACCATCACCTCGTTCATCGAATGCACCGGCAACGGCCGCAGCTTCTACGCCTCCCAGCAGGGCCAGGAGGTGTCCGGGACCCCGTGGAAGCTCGGCGCGGTCGGCGTCGCCCGCTGGCGCGGCGTGCCGCTGTCGACCGTCCTCGAACGCGCGGGTCTCACCCCCGAGGCTGTGGACATCCTCCCCCGCGGACTGGACGCTGACTACGTGGACAAAGGCGAGAACCTCGGCCGGGTCAGGCGCCCCCTGCCCGTCGCCAAGGCGCTCAAGGACGTCCTGCTCGCCTACGAGATGAACGGCGCGCCGCTGCCGCCCGACCACGGCTTCCCGGTCCGGCTGGTCGTCCCGTCCTGGGTGGGCGTCGCCAACATCAAGTGGGTCGGCGACATCCAGGTCGCCGACGAGCCGCTCTTCTCCCCCTGGAACACCCGCTACTACCGGCTCTTCGGCCCCGGCTACCCGCCCGAGGGCAGCGCGCCGCTCACCCGCATGAACGTCAAGTCGGCGTTCGAGCTGCCGTGGGACGCGCCGCTGCCCGCCCGCCCCCAGGTCCTGCACGGACGGTCCTGGTCCGGCACCGGGCGCGTGCGGAAGGTCGAGGTCAGCGCGGACGGCGGCCGCACCTGGCGGCACGCCCGCCTGCGGGACCGGCACGCCGACCCGCGCGGCTGGGTCCGCTGGGAGTTCCCGTGGCGGCCGGACGGCCCCGGACACCACGAGCTGCTCGCCCGCGCGACCGACGACACCGGCGCGTCCCAGCCGTCCACCGCGCCCTACAACACGCTCGGCTACCTGTTCGGCGCCGTCGTCCGCCACCCGGTCACCGTCTCCTGAAGGGACCCTCCATGGCACTGTGGAAGCCAGACCCGACCTTCTACGCCTCGCCGCGCGACGCGGTGTCGGCGCCGCCGGAGAAGCTGGCCTACGTCGCCGCGTTCGACCGCTCGGCGGAGAAGCCGGACGCGATCGCCGTCCTCGACGTCGACCCGGGCTCGGCGTCCTACGGCGACGTCGTCGGCTGGACGGACCTGCCGTACCTCGGCGACGAGCTGCACCACTTCGGGTGGAACGCGTGCAGCAGCGCCCTGTGCCCGTACGCGCCGCACCCGCATGTGGAGCGCCGCTACCTGATCGTGCCGGGGCTGCGGTCGTCGCGCGTCTACGTCATCGACACGAAGGACAGGCCGACGTCGCCGGAGATCGTGAAGGTGCTGGAGGCGGACGAGCTGGCGAAACGCGCCGGGTACTCGCGGCCCCACACCGTCCACTGCGGACCCGAGGGGCTGTACCTCACCGCGCTCGGCGGCGCGAACGGCGAGGACGGGCCGGGCGGGATCGCGCTGCTCGACCACACCTCGTTCGACGTCCTCGGCCGCTGGGAGGTCGACCGCGGCCCGCAGTACTTCGCCTACGACGCCTGGTGGCACATCGCGCACGACGTGCTCATCACCTCCGAGTGGGGCACCCCGTCCATGATCGAGGACGGCGTCGTAGGGGAGCTGCTCCTCGGCCGCAAGTACGGGCACTCGCTGCACTTCTGGGACCTGCGCAAGCGCCGCCACGTCCAGGAGGTCGATCTCGGCGACGAGCACCAGATGGTGCTGGAGCTGCGGCCCGCGCACGACCCGACCAAGCAGTACGGCTTCGCCGGCGTCGTCGTCAGCGTCGAGGACCTGTCGGCGTCGGTGTGGCTGTGGCACCGCGACGGCGACCGGTGGGCCGCGACGAAGGTCATCACCATCCCCGCCGAACCCGCCGACGCGTCGGTTCTGCCGGACGTCATCAAGCCCTTCGGCGCCGTCCCGCCGCTGGTCACCGACATCGACCTGTCGGTGGACGACCAGTGGCTGTACGTGTCGTGCTGGGGCACCGGCGAGCTGAAGCGCTACGACGTCAGCGACCCGTTCCACCCCGTCGAGGCGGGCTCGGTGCGCCTCGGCGGCATCGTCGGGCGCGCCCCGCACCCGGCCGCGCCGGACCTGCCGCTCGCCGGCGGCCCGCAGATGGTCGAGGTCAGCCGCGACGGGAAGCGCGTCTACGTCACCAACTCGCTCTACGGCTCCTGGGACGACCAGTTCTACCCCGACGGCGTCGGCGCCTGGATGGCCAAGCTCGACTCCACCGCCGACGGGTTCGCCCTCGACGAGCGGTTCTTCCCGCACGGCGACGCGTTCCGGGGCCGGCGCCCCCACCAGACGCGGCTGCAGGGCGGCGACGCCTCGTCCGACTCCTACTGCTACCCGTAGCGGTGAAGGACGGTTCGCTCGCCGCGCTCGTCGCGATGGGCGCCTTCCACGGCCTCAACCCGGCGATGGGCTGGCTGTTCGCCGTGGCCCGCGGCCTCCAGGAGCGCAGCAGGGCCCTCGTCCTGCAGTCGCTCCCCGCGATCGCCGCGGGCCACGCCGCGTCCGTCGGGGCCGTCGCGGTCCTCGTCGCGCTCACCCGGTCGGTCGTGGCGACCCAGGCGGTCGCGATCGGCGGCGGGATCGTGCTGGTCGGGTTCGGGCTGTGGCGGCTGCTGTCGCGGCGGCACTTCCGCTGGGTCGGCATGCGGATCTCGCTGTGGCAGCTCGCCGCCTGGTCGTTCCTGATGTCGTCGGCGCACGGCGCGGGCCTGATGCTGCTGCCCGTGCTCACCGCGTCCGGGACCGTCCCCGCCGGCCACCACCACGGCCTCGCGTCGGCGTCCGGGAACGCCGTGTCCGCCGCGATCTTCGTGACCGGCGTGCACACACTGGCGATGCTGGCGGTCGCGGGGACCATCGCCGTCGCCGTCTACGAGATCGTGGGGCTCGCGATCCTCCGCCGCGCCTGGTTCAACCTGGACCGCGTGTGGGCCGCCGCCCTCATCACCGCCGGCGCCGTCACGCTCGTGACCGCCCTCTAGGAGGTGCCGGCGCGGGTCAGGTGCAGGCCGATGCCGTAGCCGGTGACGACCGTCAGGGTGTAGGCGTCGACCGGCGCGCGGCCGGCGTCGTAGGCGGTGCCGGTGATGGCGAGCGCCGGGTCGCCGGGGGACGCGCCGCAGCGCCCGGCGTCCGCCGCGTCCAGGACGGCGGGTTCGAGGCGCTGCAGGCTCTCGGCGACGCGGCTCCCCGCGAGCGCCAGCGCGTCGACGATCGACGGGCTCGCGGCGAGCACACCGGGAGTGATGCGCTCGGCGACCGCCTGCGGCACGACGTCGGTCGCGACGCCGTACGGGACGCCGTGGCGGAGCCGGGTGGCGCGGTAGCGGACCAGCGGCGCGCCCAACGGGACCTTCAGGCGCGCGGCGAGCGCCTCGTCCGCGGCGAGCGCGTCCTGCGCGCGGTCGCGTTCGACGACGTGGTGCGCCTCGTTGTCCAGATCGTCGAGGAAACCGGTGTAGACCGGCCCCGACCTCGGCGACAGCGGCTCGATCGGCAGCGGGTCCGCGACGTAGCTGCCCGCCCCGCGGCGGCTGGTGACGTAGCCGGTGTCGCGGAGCTCGGCCAGCGCCTGGCGGACGGTGCTGCGGCTGGCGCCCATCGCCGCGGCGAGGTCGTCCTCCCCGGGCAGCCGCTCGCCGGGCGCGTAGTGCCCGGCGAGGATCCGGCTCTTGAGCGACATCGCGATGCGCACGTACAGCGGGCGGTCCGCCCCCGGCGGGCGTGCCATGGCAGGTCCCTCCTCGTCACAGGGCGACGTCGCCGAGTTCCCGCCGGACGGCGGCCTTCGTCGCGGCGGGGGCGTACGCGGCCTCCAGCGCGGCGGCCTGCGCGTCCAGCAGCGCGCGGCGCCAGCGCGCCCCAGACGCTCTCCGGGCCCGCGGTCTCCCCGGCGTGCGGCAGCGCGGCCAGCCCGGCCGCCTTCGCCTTGGCGAACGAGGACGCGAACGGCTCGGGCGGGAACCCCTCCTCCACCCCGCCGAGACCGAGGCCGACGACCCCGGCGGGCGCCGTCCGGCCGAGCAGGAAGTCCACGGTGAGATGCAAGTCCGGCGCCTCCGACTCGCGGGAGATGTCGCAGATCCAGCCGATCTCCACCCCGTGCTCGTCGCGGGCGCGCCGCCGCCCCTCGTCCAGCCCGGCGGCGTACTCCTCCAGCGCGACCCCGCGCCGGTGGTGCTGCACCGGAGTCGTGGTGACCTCGGCGTACCGGACGTTCTGCGCCGCCAGCTCGGCGGCCAGCGCGGCGGTGGCGTCCGCGAAGTCCTCGGCGCCGCGCAGCACGTCGAGGCCGGCGAAGAACAGCCGCGCGAAGTCGCCGAAGTCCTCGAACCGGTAGAGCCCCTCCAGGTCCGCGGCCGACTCGGCGCCCAGGTCGGCGCCGTGGCGGCGCGCCAGCGCCAGCAGCGTCTCCGGGCGCAGCGACCCCTCCAGGTGCACGTGCAGCTCGACCTTGGGCAGCCGCCCGATCCACGCGTCGATTCCCATCACCCCTCCGATCTGTACGGTCAACCATACAGGTCGATCTGTATGGCGAATCGTACAAATCCCGATTTCGCCGCGTTTCCGCAGGTGGCGGGCCCGCACGGGTGCTTGAACGCGGCCCGTCCGGCTGGCAGTGTCCGAATGTGATCACCGCACTCGCCGCCCGCCACCGCGCGATGACGCTCGCCGCCCTCCCGCTCGCCGCCGCCCCGCTGCTCGTCGCGGCCCCGGCGCGCGCGGCGGCGCGTCCCGCCGCCGGACCGTCCGGCGTCGTCGCGAAGTCCGCACTGCTGTACGACGTGACGGACGACACGACCGCGTGGTCCCGCGCCGCCGACACCGAACGCCCCATCGCCAGCATCACCAAGGTGATGACGGCGCTCGTCGTCCTGCACGAGGGCGGGCTCGGCCGGAAGATCACGATCAGGCGCAAGTACCTCACGTACGCGAAGAAGCACGACGGCAGCACCGCCGGCCTGCACGCGGGCGACCGGCTCACCGCGCGCGAGCTGCTCAACGCGCTGCTGCTGCCGTCCGGCTGCGACGCCGCCTACGCCCTCGCCGACACCTACGGCCCCGGCAAGGCGAGGTTCGTCGCCAAGATGAACGACGCGGCCCGCGAGCTCGGCCTCGACCACACCACCTACGCCGACTTCGACGGCCTGCCCTGGCCGACCGCCACGTCCACCCGCTCCACCGCCCGCGACCAGGTACGCCTCGCCGGCTACGCGATGGACGACGGCACGTTCCGCGCCACCGTCGCCCGCCGCACCTACAGGCTCGCCAGGACCAGGACCCACCACGCCTACACGTGGACCAACACCAACCGGCTCCTCGGCTCCTACAAGGGCGCGATCGGCATCAAGACCGGCACCACCGACGCCGCCGGCTACTCCCTGATGTTCGCCGCCCGCCGCGACGGCCGCACCTTCACCGGCATCGTCCTCAACAGCTCCACCACCGACGAGCGCGCCCGCTTCACCGACGCCGCCCGCATGCTCGACTGGGCCTTCGGCGCCCCCGACACCTACCGCGTCCCACCCGCCCCCACCAACACCACCACCGACTGACCGGCCGCGGTAGGCCTACCGCCGCTTCCCCACGGCGTTGAGGTCGATGTCGAGGTCGAACGGCACCGTCACCTTGAGCCGGTCGTGGTAGATGCCCGTGGGCACGTACGAGGCGGTGCCGGGGTCGAGTTCGTAGACGTACACGACGGTCCGGCCCGCATCCTCCTCGACCCGCCAGAAATGCTTGATCCCGGCCGCGGCGTACTTCGCGGGCTTGGTCCCCCGGTCCCGCTCCTCAGAGTCCGGCGAGACGGCCTCGACGGCGAGCACCAGGTCCTCGGGATGGTAGTAGGTGGCCGGTTCCTCCCGGTCGTACGCCTCAGCGGTCACCAGCAGCACATCGGGTTCCGGCACCTGTCGCTTGGTAAGCTTCACGGCCATCTCCCGATCGACTCGCAGATCCTCCGGCGCCTGGCGGTCGAGTTCGTCCCAGAGAAGGTTGATCACCCTGCTGTGCCACTTGCGCTGCGGGCTCGCGAAGACCAGGCTCCCGTCGATCAGCTCCGTGTGCCGGGGCAGACCGCGCATGCTCAGGAAGTGGTCGGCGGTGAAGCCGCCCGGCGGGGGGATCACCCAGTCTGGCAGCGCCCCACGCTCCATGTGACCACTTTCCGCACATGACTCGATACTCTGCGCGCTCATGTCCATACAATGACACATGACTAAGCGCCTGGTCCTGCCAACAGCCTAGAACAGGCGGTGTCAGGCGGGGTCGGGGGTTTCGCTGCGGGTGCGCAGGAGGGCCTTCAGCTCGGTGAGCTGGCGGGCGGCGAGGGCCTTCTCGGCGCCGTTGATGCCCATCGCGCCGATGGACGTCCCGTCGGCGAGGTCGAGGGTGGGCCAGGGGTCGCCCTCGACCATCGACACGCCGAGCACCTCGGGCCAGGCGAGGCGGCGGGTGCGGAAGGCGTTGACGACCGTGAGGCCCGCCTCGCCGGCGACCACGCGGCAGCGGGCCAGCATGTGCAGGACCCACGCGACGACCAGGCCGAACACCACGATCAGCACCCGGTCGAACAGCTTGAACTGCGGGGCCACCACCACGGCGAGCGCGATCAGGCCGACCACGACCACGCCCGCCGTGATGTAGGCCACGAGCCGTGTGGTGCGCGGGCGCCACACGACCGGAAGGGCCCTGACCTCAGTCAACGATCTTCGAGATGGGGATCTCGAGGATGTCGTGGGCGCCGGCCGCCTTCAGCGCGGGGATCAGCGTGTTCACGCCGCGCTTGGCGACCACGGACTCGACCGCGCTGGAGTCGCCGCCGGCCAGCGAGGTGACCGTGGGCGCCGACATCGACGGCATGATGTCCAGGACCTTCTGCAGGTCGGACTGGGCGACGTTCAGCTTCAGCAGCACGTTGCCGCGCGCGCGGATCGCGCCCTGCAGCAGCAGGGAGACGTCCTCCATCGCGGCGCGCTTCTCGGCGTCCTCGTAGGCCTCGCGGTTCGCGACCAGCTCGGTGTAGCTGGTCAGCAGCGTGTCGAGGATGCGCAGGCCGTTCTTGCGGAGCGACGAGCCGGTCTCGGTGAGGTCGACGATCGCGTCCACGATGTCGGGGACCTTCGCCTCCGTCGCGCCGTAGGACGGGACGACCTTCGCCTTGACGCCGTGCTTGTCGAGGAACCGCTTGGTCATCGCGGGGAACTCGGTGGAGATCCGGACGCCCTCCGGCAGGTCGGACACGCTCTGCCAGGGCGCGTCCTCCGGCACCGCCATGATCACGCGGACCGGGTTGGAGGTCGCCTTGGAGTACTGGAGCTCGCCGAGGCTGACCACGTCGGAGTCGGTCTCGGTGATCCAGTCGCGGCCGGTGATGCCGAGGTCGAACAGGCCCTGTTCGAGGTAGGTCGGGATCTCCTGCGGGCGCAGCACGCGGACGCGGTCGATGCGCGGGTCGTCGATCGAGGCGCGGTAGTCGCGGTCCGAGGCGCGCCGGACGGTGAGGTCGGCGGCGTCGAACAGCTGCATGGTCGCCTTCTCCAGCGACCCCTTGGGCAGGACGAGTGACAGCACGGAATTGCCTTTCGGAATGGGTTGCGTACGGGTGACCGGGATGACCTCAGGAGCCCAGATGCTCCAGGCCGTGCCCGGCGTGACCGTGATGCCGCAGACCTCGCAGGGTCAGTGCCGTGTCGAGTGCGGCCACAGTCGCCTCCCATCCCTTGTCCTCGGAGCTGCCCGGCAGCCCGCTGCGTTCCAGTGCCTGCTCAATGGTGTCACATGTGAGGACCCCGTTGCCCACCGGAGTCGACTCGTCCAGTGCAACGCGTGTCACACCGCTCGTCACGGACTCGCAGACATAGTCGAAATGGGCGGTCGCGCCCCGGATCACCGCGCCGAGGCAGACGACCGCGTCGAGGTCGCGGGCCATCTGCTGGGCGATGACGGGGATCTCCAGGGCGCCGGCGACCCGGACGACCACGGGCGCGTCGATCCCGCACGCCTTCGCCGCGGCGACGGCGCGCTCCAGCAGCTGGTCGGTGATCTGCCCGTGCCAGCGGGTGCAGACGACGCCGAGCGTCAGCCCGGCCGCGTCGACGACCGTGTCCTCGGGGCGTCCCGCGCCGCTCATGAGAGTCCCTCGATCTCGTGTCCGAGACGGTCCCGCTTGACCGTCAGGTAGCGCCGGTTGTGCTCGGTGACGACGACGGGCATCGTCTCGCGGCCGCGCACGTCCAGCCCGAACCCGTCCAGGCCCGCCAGCTTGTCGGGGTTGTTGGTGAGCACCCGGATCGAGCGGACGCCCAGGTCACGCAGCATATGCGCGGCGTTGGAGTACTCGCGCGCGTCGGCGGGCAGGCCGAGTTCGAGGTTGGCGTCGACGGTGTCGGAGCCGGCGTCCTGCAGGGCGTAGGCGCGCAGCTTGGCGAGCAGGCCGATGCCGCGGCCCTCGTGGCCGCGCAGGTAGACCACGACGCCGCGGCCCTCCTCGGCGATGCGCTCCATGGCGGCGTCGAGCTGGGTGCCGCAGTCGCAGCGCTCGGAGTGCAGGACGTCGCCGGTGAGGCATTCGGAGTGCGCGCGGACCAGGACGTCCTCGCCGTCGGCGAGGTCGCCGAGGACGAGCGCGAGGTGCTCGCCGCCGTCGAGCTCGCTGGAGAACCCGACGGCGCGCCACATCCCGTACCGGTTCGGCAGCCGGGTCTCGACGACCCGGGTGACCATCGCCTCGGTGCGGCGGCGGTGCTCGGCGAGCTGCTCGATGGAGATCAGCTTGAGGCCGTGCTCCTTGGCGAACACCTGCAGCTCGGGGAGGCGCGCCATGGTGCCGTCCTCGTTGACGACCTCGGCGAGGACGCCCGCGGGGGTGAGCCCGGCCATCCGGGCGAGGTCGACGGCGGCCTCGGTGTGGCCGCGGCGGCGCAGCACGCCGCCCTCGCGGTAGCGGAGCGGGAAGATGTGGCCGGGGCGGACGAGGTCGCCCGGCTCGGACGCCGAGTCGGCGAGCGTCCGGATCGTCCGGGCCCGGTCGGCGGCGGAGATGCCGGTGCTGACGCCGAGCCGCGCGTCGACGCTGACGGTGTAGGCGGTGCGCATGCGCTCGCTGTTCTGCGCGGTCATCAGCGGGATCTGCAGCCGGTCGAGGTCGGCGCCCTCCATCGGGACGCAGATCACGCCGCTGGTGTACCGGATCGTGAAGGTGAGCAGCTCCGGCGTCGCCTTCGACGCGGCGAAGATGATGTCGCCCTCGTTCTCGCGGTCCTCGTCGTCGACCACCACGACGGGGCGTCCCGCCGCGATGTCGGCGACCGCCTCCTCGATGGGGTCGAAGATCCCGCCGCCGTTCGGTCCGTCGTTGAGTCCGTCGTTGCCGCTCATGCGGTCACCGCCTTGTTCCCGGGGGCCGGTACTGCCTTCGCTTCCCGCAGCCAGTTCCTGAACCCGACCATCACCATCACGAAGAAGATCACGTAGACCGCGCCGGACACGTACAGCCCGGAATGCAGGGCGACCGGCACGCCGACCAGGTCGACCAGCACCCACACGATCCAGAAGTCGACGAGCGCGCGGCTCTGCGCGAACGTCGCGACGGCGCTGCCGACGAAGATGTAGGCGTTCGCCCACGGCGACCAGGCGGCCTTGAGCCAGTCGACGTGGAGGAACAGCTCGGCGACCGCGGCGGTGCCGACGACGAGGGCCGCGATCAGCACGGCGCGCTCCTTCGCCGTCGCGCTCCGCACGACCAGGGGGTCGCCGCCGCGCCGTCCGCGCGCCCACATCGCCCAGCCGTAGACGGCGAGGACGCCGAAGAGCACCTGCTTGAGGGCGTTGCCGGGGACGTCGGCGTGCACGGACGCCGCGAGCAGCAGCAGCGCGCCGACCAGTTGCACCGGCCACGTCCAGAGGGTCTTGCGCATGGCGAGCCACACCACGGCGAGCGACAGCACGTTGCCGGCGAGGTCGGTCCAGAGGATGTGCTCGCCGAAGATGTCGAAGCCCGCGTCGAGCCAGCTCATGCCGCGCCGCCCACCGGGTCGGGATCACTCGCCGGGCCGCCCGCCGCCGCGCGGTCGCCGAGCATCCGCTCGACGTACTTGGCGACGACGTCGACTTCGAGGTTGACGGGGTCGCCGGGCTTCTTGTGGCCGAGCGTGGTGAGGGACAGCGTCGTCGGGATGAGCGCGACGCTGAACCGGTCGGCGCCGGCCTCGACGACCGTGAGGCTGATGCCGTCGACCGTGATCGAGCCCTTGCCGACCACGTAGCGGGCCAGCGGCGCGGGGAGCGAGACGGTGACGACGTCCCAGCGTTCGCCCGGTTCTCGGGAGAGGATCGTTCCGACGCCGTCGACGTGGCCCTGGACGAGGTGGCCGCCGAGCCGGTCCGAGAGCCGGACGGGCCGCTCCAGGTTGACCTTGGACCCGGGTTCCAGCGCGCCGAGGCTGGACCGGTCCAGGGTCTCCTTCATCGCGTCGGCGGTGAAGGTCCCGTCCTTGACGTCCACCACGGTGAGACAGACGCCGTTGACGGCGATCGACGCGCCGTGGACGGCGTCCTCGGTGACGAGCGGGCCGCGGATCGTGAGGACGGCCGAGTCGCCCTCGGCCTCGACCGCAACGATCTCGCCGAGCTCCTCGACGATGCCGGTGAACATTCCCCGGGCCTCCTTGTTCCGCTGCTACGGAACCCGGCTCCGGGGGTACGTGCGTCGACACTGCGGCACCCCTGGGCCACCAGGGGTGCACTGCGCGCTGCCTCCCATCCGGACTTTCACCGTCGGTCCTGGAGTTCCACCAGGTCAACCGGCCGATGGCTTCGGCCGGGTCGCGGACTGTCACCGCCGGTTCGGAATTGCACCGACCCCGGAGCACGCGTTCATGCTTTGGGAACCAGTGTGCCATGCGAACCATTCCCGGCCCTATGTGAGCATCGCCACGGCCGCATGCGGCCTACCAAGCGCTCGCTCGGCCTATCCTTGCGCGGTTCAACGTTCAACGATCTCCGGCGCCGGGTAGACCCCGATCCGGATCCCGCCTCCGCTCCCCGCACCCGACTCCGCGCCGCCGAGCCCGTGGTGACCGCCATCCCAACGTGGGCCCGGCGGCGCGGCCACGACTCGGCCCGCCCCCGCCGGCCGGGCCGGGCGGCTCAGGGGGCGAGGCGCAGGCCGCCGGGCGCGGTGGCGACGTGCGTCAGGTCCGGGACGATCGCGTGCGCCCCGGTCAGCTCGGCCCGGTCGTGGCTGGTGCCCACGGCCAGGACGGTCGCGCCGGCGGCGCGGCCCGCGGCGATGCCGGCCGGGGCGTCCTCGACGACCACGCAGGCCGACGGGTCGACGCCGAGGCGGCCGGCCGCCAGCAGGTACCCGGACGGGTCGGGCTTGCCGCGCGAGACGTCCTCGGCGGTGACGACGACGGGCGGCAGCGGGACGCCGGCGACCCCGGTGCGGACCCGGAGCTGCTCCTTGTCCATGGACGTCACCATCGCCCACGGCATGCCGTTCATCGCGGTCAGCAGGGCCAGGGCGCCGGGCAGCGCGGTGATCCCGTCGGTGCGCTCGGCCTCCAGCGCGTCGAGGCGGGCGGTGGCCGCGGCGACCCGGTCGGCGGGCAGGAAGTCGGCGACGCGGTCGCTCGTGCGGCGGCCGTGCGCGCCCGACAGGAACTCGTCGGCGTCGAGCCCGTACTCCGCCGCCCAGACGCGGGCGGCGGCCT
Organism: Spirillospora sp. NPDC000708; assembly: GCF_040299565.1. Classification (NCBI taxonomy): domain Bacteria; kingdom Bacillati; phylum Actinomycetota; class Actinomycetes; order Streptosporangiales; family Thermomonosporaceae; genus Spirillospora; species Spirillospora sp. NPDC000708. The sequence continues at coordinate 92,850 of NZ_JBEPCJ010000022.1, read as the reverse complement.
CGACCAGCGGGGTCGAGTCGACGAGCGTGCCGTCCACGTCGAAAAGGACGGCCGTACAGGGCAGTGTCACCATGCGGTCATCGAACCATCACCACGAGGCGGCCGCGGTCGCCTTCTCCGCCTGCGCCTTCAGCCTCCGGACGGCCTCGGACGGGTCGTCGGCGCCGTAGACGGCGCTGCCCGCGACGAAGACGTCCGCTCCGGCCTCCGCGCAGCGCTCGATCGTCTCGGCGCTGACGCCGCCGTCCACCTGGACCCACACCGGCAGGTCCCGGCCCTTGATCATGTCGCGGGCGCGGCGGACCTTCGGCAGCACGACGTCCAGGAACCTCTGCCCGCCGAACCCGGGCTCGACGGTCATCAGCAGGAGCATGTCGATCTCGCCGAGGAGGTCCTCGAAGCCCTCGACCGGAGTGGCTGGATTCACACCGAGCCCGGCGCGCGCGCCGGCGGCGCGGATGGCGCGGAGCGTGCGGATCGGCGCCTTGGCGGCCTCGGCGTGGATGGTGACGGAGCCCGCCCCGGCCTCGGCGTACTGCGGCGCCCACCGGTCCGGGTCCTCGATCATCAGGTGGCAGTCGAGGGGCAGCGCGCTGTGCTTGAGCAGCGCCTCGACGACCGGGAGGCCCAGGGTGAGGTTGGGCACGAAGTGGTTGTCCATGACGTCGACGTGCACCCAGTCGGCGGTGCCGGAGATGAGCGCGACGTCCTCGGCCAGGCGGGCGAAGTCCGCGGAGAGGATGCTGGGTGCGATCTGTGGTGCCATGATGCCCCGAGTCTATTGGGCCGGTTCGTCCGGCCCATCACCCGGCCGGGTGAGCGGAGGGGTGGCCCGGCGCGCCAGGCCGAGCCGGACGAACGCCTCCGGCGCGCCCGCCGTCGCCCACAGGGCGAGCAGCGCCTGGACGGTGAACGCCTCGGCCGCGCGGGGCCAGGGAAGCAGGTCGAGCGAGGAGATCACGCCCGCGCCCGCGGCGCCGACGACCAGGCGCGCGAGGCGGCGCCCGAGGGGGCCGCCCGCGTCGAACCAGCCGCGCGCGGCGGCGATCGACATCCCCGCGAGGATCCCGAACAGGCCGCCGGAGGCGGCGGCCGCCTCGTTCACGGTGATGGGGCGGGTGTGCCCGCCGTCCGCGACGATGGCCCTCGCCCACGCGGCCGGCCAGTGCCAGCCGTGCAGGGAGCGGACGGCGAGCCAGGCGCCGCCCAGGAACGCCAGCGCGATCACCAGCGCCATCGCCGCCTGGAGGAGCAGCGGGCGCGCGCTCCACCACGGGACGGCCCGCGGTTCGAGCCACAGCCCCGCGACCAGGACGCCCAGGCCGATCGCCCATCCGGCGAGGACCTGGCCGGACGAGTGCACGCCCAGGTAGACCCGGGACGCCCCGATCAGCGCGATGACGGCGGCCGCCGCCGCCCACACGCCGGGGCGGCGCGTCCGGGACGCGAAGAACCCCCAGGTCACGACCGCGTTCTGGGCGTGTCCCGACGGCATCCCGAACGAGGCGAGCGGCTGCCGCCCGTGGACGGACGGGTCCGTCCAGAACGGGCGCGGGGCGTGCCACACCAGCTTCAGGACCGTGTTGAGCGTCGACCCGAACGACAGGAGGACGATCGCGCGCGCGGCGAGCCGCGGATGGACGCACCAGTAGAGGACCACGAGCGCCGGGATGTAGAACCCGGCGCTGCCGAGGTACGTCATCGCGAGCATGAAGCCGGTGAGCACCGGCGAATCAGTCCCCGCGGCGCAGGAGGGCGAGGAACATCGCGTCGGTTCCGTGCCGGTGCGGCCAGAACTGCGCGTACGGGCCGTCGCCCACGCCGGTGAGGTCCGCCGCGACCGAGGCGAGGACGGCGGGCGCGTCGAGCCGTTCGACGTCGCCGCGGTCGCGCAGCACGTCGTCCACCACCACCCGCGTCTCGGCGAGGTGCGGCGAGCAGGTGACGTAGGCGACGACGCCGCCGGGACGGACCGACTCCAGCGCGGTCGCCAGCAGCCGGCGCTGCAGCGGCCCGAGTTCGGCGACCGACTCGGGGCCGCGGCGCCAGCGGGCCTCGGGACGGCGCCGCAGCGCGCCCAGGCCGGTGCAGGGCGCGTCCACCATCACGCGGTCGAACGCGCCGGGGCGCCACGCCGGGGCGGTGCCGTCCGCCGCGACGACGCCCGTCCGATCGTCGACCGCCCGCCGGACGAGGCCCGCGCGGTGCGGCTGGACGTCGGCGGCGAGGAGGCGCGCGTCGCGTCCGGCGGCCACGGCGGCCAGCAGGCCCGCCTTGCCGCCGGGGCCGGCGCAGACGTCCGCCCAGCGGGCGTCCCGCCCGTCCAGCGGGGCCGCCGCGAGCGCGAGCGCGACCATCTGGCTCGCCTCGTCCTGGACGGCGGCGCGGCCGTCCCGGACGGCGTCGATGTGCGCCGGGTCGCCCTCCGCCAGCACGGCCGCGTACGGCGAGTACGGGGCCGGTGCGGCGCCCGCGTCGTAGAGCTCCTGCGCGGTCGCGCGGCCGGGGCGGGCGACCAGCGTCACCCGGGGGCGCGCGTTGTCGGCCTCCAGCAGGGCGCCGATCTCGTCGCGGTCGGGGCCGAGCGCGTCGCGCAGCGCCGACACGATCCACTTCGGGTGGCTGTGCGCGATCGACAGCCGGGTGGTGGCGTCGGCGTCGGCGGGCGCGACGATCGCGAGCCAGGCGTCCAGGTCGCGGGAGGCGACCTTGCGGAGCACCGCGTTCGCGAACTTCGCCTGGCCGGGGCCCGACACCGACCGCGCCAGCTCCACCGCCGTCCCGACCGCGGCGTGCGGCGGGATGCGGGTGGCGAGGATCTGGTGGGCGCCGAGGCGCAGCACGTCCAGCAGCGGCGCGTCGATGCGGCGCAGCTCGCGGTCGCTGCACAGGGCGAGGACCGCGTCGTAGGTGCCGCGGCCGCGCAGCGTGCCGTAGGTCAGCTCGGTGGCGAGGGCGGCGTCGCGGCCGGTGATGCCGCGGTCGCGCAGGCGGGTGGGCAGCAGCAGGTTCGCGTACGCGTCGCGGGTCTCGACGGCGCGGATCACGTCGAACGCGGTGCGCCGGACGAGGTCCTGCGGGCGGCCCGTCTTGCGAGGGCCGCCGGGCCTGCGGTTGCGGTCGGGGCGGCCGCGGCCGCCACGGGTCGGCGGCATCAGTGCAACGCGTCCTTGTCGGTGAGGTCGACGCCGCGGATCCAGTCGGCGGCCGCCATGCGGCGCTTGCCCTGCGGCTGGACGTCGCCGAGCGCGACGGGGTGCGTGGCCGTGCCGACCAGCACCTCCTTCTTCCCGGCGCGCAGCCCGCCCGGCGCCAGCCCCTCCGCGTCCGGGGCGGGGCGCACCGGGCCGAGCTTGAGGCGGGCGTCGCGGAACGTCGTCCACGCGCCGGGCGCGGGCGTGCAGGCGCGGACCAGGCGGTCGATGTGCAGCGCGGGCGTCCGCCAGTCGACGCGGCCGTCCTCGGGGGTCAGCTTGGCCGCGTGCGACACGCCCTCGGTGGGCTGCGGGCGCGGTTCGAGGACGCCGGCCTCGATGCCGTTCATCGTGTCGAGCAGCAGGCCGGCGCCCGCGACGGCGAGCCGTCCGAGCAGGTCGCCCGTGGTGTCGGTGGGGCGGATGGGTTCGGTGAGCACCCCGTAGACCGGGCCGGTGTCGAGGCCCTCCTCGATCTGGAACGTGGCCGCGCCGGTGACGTCGTCGCCGTGCAGGATCGCCCGCTGGACGGGCGCCGCGCCGCGCCACGCGGGCAGCAGCGAGAAGTGCAGGTTCACCCAGCCGTGCCGGGGGATGTCGAGCGCCTCGCGCGGGAGCAGCGCCCCGTAGGCGACGACCGGGCAGCAGTCGGGCGCGATCGCGCGGAGCCGGTCGAGGAACTCCGGGTCGCGGGCCTTGGCGGGCTTGAGCACCTCGACGCCCGCCTCGGCGGCGCGGACCGCGACGGGGCTCGCCTCCAGGTGCCGGCCGCGGCCGGACCGGGCGTCCGGCCGGGTCACCACCGCGGCCACCTCGTGGTCGGACGCGAGCAGCGCGTCCAGCGCCGGGACGGAGGTCTCGGGGGTTCCCGCGAAGACGAGGCGCATCAGCCGCTCACCTCGCCGAGGGCGTGCCGGTGCGGTGCGTCCGAAGGGGCGGGCGGCATCTAGATCGCCTTCCCGAAGGTCCGGTGCGGCGACTCCTTCACGACGGGCGCCGGGTCGCCGAACCACTCGGCCTCCCGGATCGCCTTCATCGCGGCCTTGCGCTGCTCGGGGTCCATCCGGTCGATGAAGATGATGCCGTCGAGGTGGTCGGTCTCGTGCTGGACGCAGCGGGCCAGCAGGTGGGTGCCCTCCAGCGTGATCGGCTCCCCGTGCATGTTGAAGCCCTTCGCCACGACGCCGACCGAGCGCGGCGTCGGGAACGCCAGGCCGGGCAGCGACAGGCAGCCCTCGTCGTCGGTCTCCTGCTCCTCCGACAGGTCGAGCGTCGGGTTCACCACGTGCCCGAGCCGGTCGTCGACGTAGTAGGTGAACACGCGCAGGCCCACGCCGAGCTGCGGCGCCGCCAGGCCCGCCCCGGGAGCGTCGATCATCGTGTCGGTGAGGTCCTTGACGAGCTGGCGCAGCTCCTTGTCGAAGTCCTTCACCGGCTCCGCGGGCGTGCGCAGCACAGGGTCGCCGAAGAGGCGGATGGGCTTGACGGCCAACGAGGACTCCGTTCCTGCGGGTGGGGCGCCGCGCGCCGCTCGTGGGGGCGCGCCGGGCGGGACCGTGGGTGTCGCGGCCTCCAGTCTACGGAGGGATCACGCGGACCTCACACGCCGCCGTTCCCGGCGGCCCCCGCCGAGCGGGCCTTGTAGGCGGCGGTGCGGGCGGCCTTGGCGGTCGCCTTGTCGGGATGGTGGTCGCCGAGCGCCTCCAGGACGTCCGCGACGCCCGGGTGGTCGGTGCGCCACAGCTCGTCCACCATCTCCCGCATCTCCGCCCCGGGCGGCGCGTCGACCAGCGCGGCCGCGACGGCCTCCTCCGGTTCGGCGGTCTCCAGCATGCCGGCGACGGTGTCGACGAACACCCACAGGTACTCGGCGCGGGACAGCTCCCGGCCGGCCGGGTCGCCCGCCGCGTTCAGCCAGAGCGCCGCGTACGGCGACACGAGCGGGTGCTCCTGCGCGGCCCGCACCACCGGCGCGGCCTCCGGGCCGACGCGGTGCAGGACGGCGGCGGCGAGGTTGCGGGCGCCCGGCCCGCCGCCGCGCATCACGTCCAGCAGGTCGGCGGCGGCGTCCTTGACGTCGTGGGAGGCGAGCCACCCGTCGATCTCCTCGTCGGCGGTCTCGGGCCGGTGCCAGGCGAGCCCGGCGACCAGCTCGGCGGCCGGCGCGCCGGCCAGCTCCCCGACGACCGGCGCGGTGAACCCGTCCGACAGCAGCAGCTCCCGCACGCCCCACACGCCGAGCGGGGTGAGCGCGCGGCCCCCGTCGCCGGCGGGCTCGACGACGCCCCAGCGGGCCAGGTCGTCCAGTTCGAGGACGAGCGCGTCGCGCACCGCCGTCGCCAGCGACCGCTCGTCGGAGATCTCGTAGGCCTCGGCGACGTGGCCGAGCAGCGCGTCGGCCAGCTCGTCCGGGGTGGCGGGCTCCTCCTGCTCGTACAGGTGGATCAGCACGCCGGTCAGCTCGTTCTGGACCAGCTCGATCGCGTCGAGCCCGTCGGACGGGTCGTGCTCGGGGACGGCGACGGAGTCCAGCAGCCGCAGCCAGAGGCGCAGCACGCGCTCGTCGTCGCCGGAGTCGAGGTCGTGCAGCGCCGGGCCCGCCGCGGCCTTGCCGGCCTCCGCGCGGATCACCTCGGCCTCGGTCGCGGCCCACCAGAGCCGGTCGAGCTCCGGCAGGTCGGTCTGGTCGCCGACCTCGACGTCGGGGAGGCGGCGCGGCGTGGCGAGGCCGAGCGCGGCGACCGCGGCCTCGGCGTCCGCCGCGGTCAGCTCGTCCAGCTCGGTGAGCGCCCGCTCGCCCGTCCACTCGGCCAGCGCGCGGATCTCGGCGGTCAGCCCGGAGCGGCGCGCCGCGTCCGCCAGGTCCGCCACCGGGGCCAGCCGGACCGGCGGGACGACGAGGTCCTCGGTGCGGCGCAGGTACTCCTCGGCGCGGGCGTAGCGCTCCTCGTCGGGCAGCGCCTCGAACTCCCGCATCCACTCCTCGACGGCGGGCTGGTCGTCGAGGGAGATCCCGTCGGCGTCCATCAGCCCGGCGACGACCTCCGCGGCGACCTGCCGCTCGGCGCTGTCGGTCGCGGCGACCACCTCGGTGAACTCCGGGGCGAGCCGCTCGATCTCGGCGGCCAGCTCCGCGGCGCGCTCGCCGGGCACGACCCCGGTGTCGCCGAGGAACGCCGCGATGAGGCGCAGCGTGTCCAGCACGGACGGCACCTCGTCGGCGCCCGCGACCACCGTGTCCGGGAACACCTCCAGCAGCAGCCCGCGGAGCGCGGCGGGGGTGAGGGCGTCCGGGCCCTCCAGCCCCATCTCGCGCCCGGCGAGGTCGAGCAGCAGCTGAGCGCCCTGCCCGTCGATCTTCTCGCCGCGTTCGTCCGCCCAGCGCCGCAGGTCGCCCGCGGTCGTCTCCACCCAGTTGTCGGCCACCCGAGAACCCTATTGGCCCGCGCCTCCCGCGGGGGCCAACTCCGCGCACACCCGCGCCGCGCCGCCGCGATCCGCCCTGGGACGGACGCCCTCGCCGGGATCAGATGAGTTCGAGGGGGTCGATCTGGACGCGGACGGTCTCGGTCGCCTTGCGCGCGCTGCGGACGCCCTGAGCCTCCTTGAGCGCGCGCGCGAGCGCGGGCCCCGCCGCGCGCGGCACCCGGATGAGGGCGCGCTCCTTCTCGGGCCCCTCCGCACCCGGCTGCCTCGGCACGGGCACCGGCCCGAGCACCTCCGCCCCGTCCGGCAGCCGCGCGTCCGCCAGCAGCTCCCGGATCGCCGCCGGGGTCGCGGTCAGCGACGCCATCCGCGCCGCCGGCGGGAACCCCGCCTCCCGGCGCTCGGCCAGCTCCCGCTCGGCGTAGGTGACCGGGTCCCACCGGACGAGCGCCTGGACGGCCGGCAGCGCGCCCTCGGCCGCCACCACCACCGGCCCCTCCGGGCGGACGAGCGCCGCCGCGTTCATCCACCGCCGCAGCGTCTCCTCCCCCGCCCGCAGATCGGGCCGCCCCAGCAGCACCCAGCCGTCCAGCAGCAGCCCGGCCGTGTAGCCGCCGTCGGCCGGGGGCTCCGCGCCCGGCGTCGACACCACCAGCGCCCGCTCCGGTCCGACCCGCCCCAGGATCGCCTCCCGCCCGGACGTCCGCACCGGCACGCCGGGGAACGCCCGGCCCAGCTCCTCCGCCGTGCGCTTCGCGCCCACGACGATCGCCCGCACCTGGAAGAAGCCGCACTCCGGGCAGTGCCAGTCGCCCGCGATACGGCCGCACCAGCGGCAATAAGGAGCCGCGTGCGACGACGACAACGCCAACGGCCCCTGGCAGGCGACGCAGTGCGCCGGAGTACGGCACCGCCCGCACGCGATGCCCGGCACGTAACCGCGCCTGGGGACCTGCACGAGCACCGGCCCGTCCTCCAGCGCGCGCCGCGCCGCCTCGAACGCCAGATTCGGCAGCCGCGCCGTGCGCGCCGCCGCGTCCCGGGCGAGCTGCGCGTCCTCCCCCACGTACCGGACGCGCGGCATCGCCCGCCGCACCCGCGCCCGGTCGGCGGCCAGGGCGTGCGCCCATCCCGTCTCGACCAGCACGGTCGCGTCCGTCGTCCGGGTGAACCCGCCGATCAGCGCGCCCGCCTTCGCCCGGTGCGCGCGCAGCGCCAGCACCTCACGCGGATGCGGATAGGGGGCGTGCGGCTCGGCATGCACGTCGTCGCCGTCGTCCCACAGCACGGCGAGGCCCAGATCGGCGACCGGCGCGAACATCGCGGCCCGCGTCCCGACCACCGCCCGCGCCTTCCCCCGCAGCACCGCCAGCCACCGCCGGTACCGCTCGGCCGGGCCCAGCTCCGCCGTCAGCGCGACGTGCCGCCCCTCCCCCAGCTCCGCGGACAGCGCCGCGTCGACCCGGGCCACGTCGCGGCCGTCCGCCACGACGACGAGGGCGCCGCGCCCGGCGCGCAGCGTCACCGCCACGGCCCGCGCGATGGCCGCCGCCCACTCCGGGCCCGGCAGCGCCGTCCACACCGCCCGCGGCGCCCTGCCCTCCGCCAGCGCCGTCAGGAACGACACGCCCGCCGGATATTCGAGCCAGGGGTTCTCGCCCTCGTCCGGCCCGGTCGCCGGCGGCTCGCCGGTCTCCTCCTTGACGGCCTCGCCCTCCACGCGGGCATGCCGCGGCGGGACGGCGAGCCTCAGCACGTCCGCGAACGTCCCGGCGTACCGGTCGGCGACCTCCCGCGCGAGCGAGGCGATCTCCGGGGTGAGGACGGGCTCCGGGGACGTCACCCGCTCCAGGTACAGGAGCTTCCCGTCATGGCCGCTCTCCTCGACCCGCTCCAGCAGGAACCCGTCGACGAGCTGCCCCGCGAACCGCACCCTCACCCGGCATCCCGGCACGGCCTTCGCGTCGAGCTCCACCGGGACGAGGTAGTCGAACGGGCGGTCCAGATGCGGGAGGGACATGTCGACGGCGACACGCGCGACGGGCCGTTCCTCCGCCGGGCGCCGCGCCCCCTTCTTCGGGGCCTTCCCACCGCCCCTGCCGGCCGCCGCCGTCGCCTGCCGCGCCTTGCCCGCGGGCACTCTGGGGACGTCGTCCAGGCCCGGGATCAGGTCCGCCCCGCCTCCGTCCTCGGTCACGTCCCCGTCCTACCAGATCAGCCCGACGGTCAGCGGCGCGCGCTAAGGTGTGGTCCGTTTGAACGGGGCGCGCATCAGGCCGATCCGCGAACAAGCGGGGTCGCCCGACGCCCTTCGCGCTCCCGCCGTCCGACGAGCACGTGCAGGCGATGTGACCACAGCGCATTCTCCAGAGCTGACCGACGCCCGGGACCGGGCCGGGTCATCGGCCCGCCCGGGCCGCCCCGGCGCGTCCTGGTGGAAGCGGTGGACCAACCCCCGCAACCCCGTCGTGGCCGCCACGGTCGCCGCCGCCGTCATGCACCTGGTCTGGGCCCTGTACCTGGCCACCGAGGGCGGCGACCTCGCCGCCCAGGCCGCCTGGACCGACTTCGCCTGGAAGCACCCCACCGCCGCCTACAGCTTCGCCTGGTACGGCGGCATGCACCCCGCCTCCTACAGCCTCCTGTCCCCGTACCTGATGGCGCTGTTCGGCATCCGGACCGTCGCCGTGGTCGCCGGCACCGTCTCGGCGGGGCTCACCGCGCACCTCCTGAGGCGGTTCAAGGCCCCCATGGCGCTGCCCGCCGCGCTCTGGGCCGCGTTCGCGCTGTCGTGCAACACCGCCTCCGGCCGCGTGACGTTCGGCCTCGGCCTCATGTTCGCGCTGATGGCGGTGCACGTCGCGTTCACCCCGCGCGGCACGCCCGCGCTCCGCTTCGCCGGGATGGTCGGCCTCGGCCTGCTCGCCACGGCGTCCAGCCCCGTCGCGGGCCTGTTCCTGCTCGTCCTCGCCGCCACGCTCTTCCTCACCGGACGGCGCCGCGCCGGCGTCTCCGTCGCGATCGGCATGCCCGTCGTGGTCGGCACGACGAGCCTGCTGTTCCCCTTCAACGGCGTCCAGCCGATCGACTTCACCGCGATCGTGCTGTGGGCGATCATCAGCGTCGTCGCGATCCTCGTCTTCGCCCCGCCGAGCTGGCGGTTCGTCCGCGTCGGCGCCGGCGTCTACCTGCTGGGCATCCTGCTCACCTGGGCGATCCCCTCCCCCGTCGGCAGCAACGTCGAGCGCCTCTCGCTGGTCTTCGGCGCGATGTTCTGCCTGTCCGCCGTCGCGCGCGCACACGGCCGCATCCGCATCGCGGTGCTGTCCCTGGCGTTCATCGTCACCGGCTCATGGCAGGTCGTGAAGCCCATCGAGGACCTCGTCCACACCACCCCCGCCGCGTCCGCCGCCGCCAACGCCCAGGGCCTCGTCGACGAACTCCACGCCCTCGGCGCCCAGCGGACCCGCATCGAGGTCGTCCCCCTCCGCTCCCACTGGGAGGCCGCCGGCCTCAGCCGCCACTTCATCCTCGCGCGCGGCTGGAACCGCCAGGTCGACGCCGAACGCCACGGGCTCTTCTACAAGGACGGCGCCCTCACCGCCGCCAGCTACCACGACTGGCTGCAAAAATGGGCCGTCCAGTACGTCGTGCTCCCCGAGCAGGAGGCCGACTGGTCCGGCAAGGGCGAAGCCGCGCTCGTCAAGGCCGGCCAGCCGTACCTCGCGGAGGTCTGGCACGACGAGCACTGGCGGCTCTACCGCGTCGCCTACCCCACGCCGCTCGTCGACCCGCCCGCGACCGTCCAGACCCTCGACTCCGGCGAGCTGACCGTGGAGATGCCGTCGGCCGGCTCCGTCCTCGTCCGCGTCTCCTGGTCCCCCTGGCTCAGCGTCACCGGCGGCGACGCCTGCCTCGCCCGCGCCGGCGACTTCGTCCGGATGAACGCCAAGGGCCCCGGCCACTACACGATCGCCGCCCACTACGGCCTCCACCGCGGCAACCACTGTGTTTCTTGAATCCCAGCCCAGGGCCCTCGCCTAGCGGCTCGGGCCCTGACTGGTCTTCGGCGAGCGCGACCTCGCTTCGCGAGCTTCCCGGTGGGGCTCGCCTCCGGCTTCGCCCCACCGGTCAGATAACGCGCTCGCGCGACGGCTGAGGCTGTCGGATGGGTTCCCAGCCCGCTCGCTGATCGGCGTGCGGCCGTCCGTGATGGCGGCCGCGCGTTTCGCGCGGCGCAAGACGGTCTTCGGCGCCGCTCCCCGACCCGGAGGGGCATGAGGCGGCTCTGAGAGAGGCCAGGTGGCCCTCAGACGTACGGAAGGGCCCTGGAGGTGCTCCAGGGCCCTTCTGCGCGTCAGGGGCGCTTACGGCTCGTCAGAGGCCGGCGGCGGAGGCCAGGTCCTTGGCGCGGTCGGTGGACTCCCAGGAGAAGTCCGGCTCCTCGCGGCCGAAGTGGCCGTACGCGGCGGTCTGCGAGTAGATCGGGCGGAGCAGGTCCAGGTCGCGGACGATCGCGGCGGGACGCAGGTCGAAGACGTCGGCGACGGCCTTCTCGATCTTCTCCGGGGCGACCTTCTCGGTGCCGAACGTCTCGACGAACACGCCGACCGGGTGGGCCTTGCCGATCGCGTAGGCGACCTGGACCTCGGCGCGGTCGGCGAGCTGCGCGGCGACGATGTTCTTGGCGACCCAGCGCATCGCGTACGCGGCGGACCGGTCGACCTTGGACGGGTCCTTGCCGGAGAACGCGCCGCCGCCGTGCCGGGCCATGCCGCCGTAGGTGTCCACGATGATCTTGCGGCCGGTGAGGCCGGCGTCGCCCATCGGGCCGCCGATCTCGAAGCGGCCGGTCGGGTTGACCAGCAGCCGGTAGCCGTCGGTCTCCAGGTCGAACTGGGCGAGCACCGGGTCGACGACGTGCTCCTTGACGTCCGGGGCGAGCAGCTCCTTCAGGTCGATGTCGGGAGCGTGCTGGCTGGACACCACGACGGTGTCGAGGCGGACGCCGCGGTCGCCGTCGTACTCGATGGTGACCTGGGTCTTGCCGTCCGGGCGCAGGTAGGGGACGGTGCCCTCCTTGCGGACCGCGGACAGCCGCTGCGCGAGCCGGTGCGCCAGCGTGATCGGCAGCGGCATCAGCTCGGGGGTCTCGTTGGTGGCGTAGCCGAACATCAGGCCCTGGTCGCCGGCGCCCTGCCGGTCCAGGTCGTCGACGCCCTCGCCCTCGCGGGTCTCGTAGGCGTCGTCGACGCCCTGCGCGATGTCGGGCGACTGCGCGCCGATGGACACCGACACGCCGCAGGAGTGGCCGTCGAAGCCCTTCTTGGACGAGTCGTAGCCGATCTCGAGGATCTTCTCCCGGATGACGCCGGGGATGTCCACATAGGTCTCGGTGGTGACCTCACCGGCCACATGCACCTGACCGGTCGTGATCATCGTCTCGACGGCGACCCGGCTCTTCGGGTCGTCCTTGAGCATCGAGTCGAGGATCGCGTCGCTGATCTGGTCCGCGATCTTGTCCGGGTGTCCTTCGGTGACGGACTCGGAGGTGAACAGGCGGCGAGACACGTACGTGAACTCCTTGCAGCGGCTGCTGACTGACGTCGCAGGACGGATATGTCATCGAGTTCGGCGGGGACCTCCCCGCACGGGCGTTCAAGGGTGGTAAGCCCGCAGTCTAGCGGGATCGGCTCCGGACGCCGGTATGGCGTTGGTCGCGGTCGGGCAGCCTCCGGTCAATCCGCGGGCAGGGGATCAAGGCGCGCGGCGACCAGATCCCAGACGACGTCGGCCAGGGCCTCCTTCGCGCCACGCTCGACCTCGGTGCTCGACCCGTCGGCGCCGAGGATCACCGCGGCGTTGTCGGGGCGGCCGAAGGTGAGGTCCGCCCCGACCTGGTTGACGACCAGCAGGTCGCTGCGCTTGCGGGCGAGCTTGGCGCGGCCGTTGGCGAGCACGTCGTCGGTCTCGGCCGCGAAGCCGACGATCACCTGCCCGGCGCGGCGGCGCTCGCCGAGCTCGGCCAGGATGTCGGGGTTCTTGGCGAGCCGGATCGGCTCCGGTTCGCCCCCCTCGGTCTTCTTGATCTTCGAGTCGCGGTAGTCGACCGGGCGGAAGTCGGCGACGGCGGCGGCCATCACCACCGCGTCGGCGTCGCCCGCGGCCTCCAGCACGGCCTTGCGCATGTCCTCGGCGGACCCCACCGGCACGACGCGCGCGCCGGCCGGGTCGGGCAGCGCCACGTTGGCCGCGACGAGCGTCACCCGCGCGCCGCGGGCCACCGCGGTGCGGGCCAGCGCGTACCCCTGCAGGCCGGACGAGCGGTTGCCGAGGAACCGGACGGGGTCGAGGGGCTCGCGGGTGCCGCCGGCGGACACCACCACGTGCCGCCCGGCGAGGTCGCGGTCCGCGCTTCCGCGCGCGAGCGTGCGCCGGGCCACCTCGAACAGCTCGGCGGGGTCGGGCAGCCGGCCGGGGCCGGTGTCCTTGCCGGTCAGCCGGCCGGACGCGGGCTCCACCACGATCGCGCCGCGCTCGCGGAGCGTCGCGACGTTCGCCCGAGTCGCCGGGTGCTCCCACATCTCGGTGTGCATCGCGGGCGCGAACACCACCGGGCAACGGGCCGTGAGCAGGGTGTTGGTGAGCAGGTCGTCGGCCAGGCCGTGCGCGGCCCGGGCGAGCAGGTCGGCGGTGGCGGGGGCGACGAACACCAGGTCGGCGCCCTGCCCGAGGCGGACGTGCGGGACCTGCGCGACCCCGTCCCACACGGCGGTGGAGACGGGGTTGCCCGACAGCGCCGCCCAGGTCGGCTCGCCGACGAAGCGCAGCGCGTCCTCGGTCGGGACGACGGTGACGTCGTGACCCGACTCGGTGAGCCGCCGCAGCAGCTCGCACACCTTGTACGCGGCGATCCCGGCGCTCACACCGAGGACGACGCGCGGCTTACGGGAGGTCATGCGGACACTGTCCCATCAGGCCCGGGAACCGGTCGCACCCGGGGTCGCCGCCTGGGCGGCGCTCCGGGGGCATCGGCGGGGCCGCCCGCCGGCACGGCGGGCCGCCTCACCCGGACCGGGGCGCTCAGCCCTCGATCGGCTCGGCGTTGAGGAGGCCCTCGCGCGTCTCGCGGAGCGCGATCGACAGGGGCTTCTCCTGCACCTGGGTCTCGACGAGCGGGCCGACGTACTCCAGCAGGCCCTCGCCGAGCTGGGCGTAGTAGGCGTTGATCTGCCGGGCGCGCTTGGCCGCGATGCTCACGAGGCCGTACTTGGTCTCGACGACCTCGAGGAGCTCGTCGATCGACGGGTTGGTGATGCCTTCGCTGCTGGCTGCCACTCCGTGGCCTTCCACTAGTGATTCACTGCGGTGCCGGCCGCCGTCACGGCGGTCGCCGACACTAACGACCAGCCATCAAGGTTAGCAGCTCGTCGCACACGTCCTGGACGGACGTGTTCACCAGGGTGACGTCGAACTCCTTCTCGGCGGCGAGCTCGACGCGGGCGGCGTCCAGCCGGCGCTCGATCACCTCGGGCGGCTCGGTGCCGCGGCCGGTGAGGCGGCGGACCAGCTCGTCCCAGCTGGGCGGCGCGAGGAAGACCAGGCGCGCCCCGGGCATCGTCTCGCGGACCTGCCGGGCGCCCTGCAGGTCGATCTCCAGGAGGACGGGCTCGCCGCGGGCGAGGCGCTCCTCCACGGGCCGGCGCGGGGTGCCGTAGCGGTTGCCCGCGAACTCGGCCCACTCGAGCAGCTCCCCTTCGGCGACGAGCCGGTCGAAACCGGCGTCGTCGACGAAGAAGTACTGCACACCGTGGGTCTCACCCGGGCGGGGGGCCCGGGTGGTCACCGAGACCGACAGCCACACCCGGGGGTGTGAGCGCCGGATCTCGGCGACGACCGTGCTCTTGCCGACGCCCGACGGTCCGGACAGGACCGTCAGGCGGGACATGAGCGGGCCATGCGGTTGTTCGGAGCCCTCCGGCGCAGTGATGGGTGCGCCGGAACCGGGCGAGATGGTGCCGGATCCGGGGAGCCCGGACCCGGCCGCGGCGGCCTCGCCACCGCGCCCGCCCGTGAGTCGCGCGTCAGCGGTTCGCACTTCCGCCGAACTCACGCTCCAGGGAGGCGCGCTGGTTGGCGCCGAGGCCCCGCACGCGGCGGGACTCGGCGATGCCCAGGCGCTCCATGATCTGCTTCGCACGGACCTTGCCCACACCGGGCAGCGATTCCAGGAGGGCCGACACCTTCATCTTCCCGATGACGTCGTCGGACTGACCCTCCTTGAGAACCTCGGCCAGCGAGGTCCCCCCGTGCTTGAGCTTGTTCTTAACCTCGGCCCGCTCCTTGCGAGCCTTGGCAGCCTTCTCCAGGGCTGCGGCGCGCTGTTCGGGGGTTAGGGGCGGAAGAGCCACGCCGGGTCACCTCAGGTTTCCACTCGACGGAGTCGGACGGGTTGGGAAACTAGCGAGTTCACGCCCCATAAGGCAACGTGAAGTGCCGTTTAGCCCGCCACAAAATCACGAAAATCACTCCCTGGAGTGTCCTGAATACAGAGTGTACTCGACTTGGACCCTCCGGAGGCGCATCCCCTTGCCTTGCTGGGACTTTCGCATGATCGTGAAAATCCGCCCTTTCTGCCCCGATTTACGGCACTCGGCACCGCCCCGGCGCGGCGGTCCGCTCCCTCCGGGGGCCTCCGCACCATGATCCCGCCACCCCCCGCCGGCCCGGATGCGGCCCCCCGCGAGGGCCCGGTGTGAAGTCCCCCACAACCCGTCCCGACCGAGTGACGCTCGTCACGCCGGGCCGTTCCGCACGTCGCGGCCGCACCGCAACTGCCATCCTCGACAGCACACCCGCCAAGATCGTTCAGCAGACCGGAGCCGCCTCCTCCCGCACTCCCAGCTCCCATCCCGCGCACGCCCGCCTCCCCTCGTGCGCCCGGACGCCCCGTCCGGACCCCGCGGGCGTCCCCGGACCGCGAATCGGGTCGAACCGACTTCGCCGTCCCCCCGTATCGCTTTGCGGATCCCCGGCCCGGCATTCGCGAGCGAAGTAAAACGACAATGCGCACTCCCGCACGCCCAAGAACACCGCGCTAAATCCACCCCCAAAACCAAATCCATCCCCCGCGTCCCAATCCCGCCGCACACTCCCGAGCCCCCTCGCCTTCGCCCTGCCGTGGACTCGACTGAGTACCGCCGCAGAGGACCGGCCCCCGGCTGAACGCGCCGCGAAGGGCCGAGCCCCGCTCCCCCACGACGTGGAACCCGGCTGAGCACCGCCGCGGAAGGCCAGACCCCGGCCACCGCCACGGGCAGGCACGCGGAGCGAGCGCCAGCGAGCGCAGCGGGCCTGCCCGCCGGTGGGCGCGGGGGTTTTGGGGGCGCGGCCCGCGGGGGGGT